>CASDWL010000067.1 GCA_949284615.1 uncultured Mycoplasma sp. | reverse complement strand
GGAAGGATTTTTTATATAAAAAAATCACAACCCCAACCTTTCATAATTTTATTAAGTGTTGCGATTGTAATTACAATTTGGGAATTTTAAAATCATTAAATTTTTTATTTAATAATCCTGATCCACTAAATGATGCTATTTCTACTCAAGAATACACATCAGTTGATGGTTTTCGTATTAAAGGTGATACTATTCTTGGATATACAGGATTTTCAAAAGATATTGTTATTAAACCTCAATATGAAATTAAACAAAATGGTAATAGATTTATATCAAGAACTATAACAAAAATTGCAGATGGTGCATTTGAAAATAAAGAGATTGCTAGTTTAACTTTTGATGATAATGTGATGATTACAAAAATTGGTAATAATGCTTTTAATAATAACAATATTAAAACTTTAACTTTACCAAATTCTTTGAGAGAAATTGGTAAAAGTTCTTTTTCAAATAATGCTATAGATTCAATAGATCTTAGAAATACAAAATTAACTAACATTCCTGATTATGCTTTTAAAAATAATAGAATTTCATATGTTAATTGAGATTCAAAAATTGCATCTTTAGGTGTTTCTTGTTTTGAAAACAATAGGATTGGTACAGTTGATCTTAGAGAGACTAATATAAAAGATGTTCCTGATTATTCATTTAGATCAAATACAATAACATATTTATACATGGATTCAAAAATCACATCTTTAGGTATAGGATGTTTTGCTAACAATGATTTATATAGATTAGATTTAAGTAAAACTAGCATAACTAAAATTGAGGATTATGCTTTTGCTAATAGTCATATTAAACTATTATATTTAAGTTCAAAAACAACTTTTTTAGGTGTTTCATGTTTTGAAAACAATTATATAGAAGTTATTGATCTTAGTGTTATGGGAGATATAGAATCAATTTCAGCAGCTACTTTTAAAAACAATCAAATTTCTTCTATAACATGAAAATCATCTATTAAATCAATAGAAAAAGAAGCTTTTTCTCACAATAGAATAACAAATAATGGGTTAAATTTACAATATTCTAATATAAGTTATATTGGAGAATATGCATTTGGATGAAATAATTTAAATTTTAATATTTTAGGTAATAATCCAGAAAATATCATTCATTTACCTAAAACTATTAATAAAATAGATAAAGGAGCTTTTAACTCATCATCTATTATCCTTAACTCATCAGATACATCAAAATTAGAAGTTGATCTTTTTGATATTGATGGAGATACAAATAGATTTTGAAATCAAGTTGTTACAACAAATGTTATAAGTCCAACATATATTATTATAGTAAATGCTAGTTGATATAGAGATCATTATAATAAATGAAGTTTAAATTGATTTTTAGTTGATACAGAAGGTCAAGGAAGATTACTATAATTTAAACTTCATTAAATTTTAATTAAATTATTAATATAATAAAAAGAATCATCTGATTCTTTTTATTATATTAATTCATATTTATGGTCTAAAAATAAAATAACTTTCTTCAATTGTACAATGATTTATTTGTGCAAATATTGAATATTTGATATGGTGCGCGAGGAGGGACTCGAACCCTCACACCAAAGGTACAAGTGCCTAAAACTTGCGTGTCTGCCAATTTCACCACTCGCGCATGTAATTCTTACAAAAATAAAAATGGTGCCTCTCAACAAATGGTACGCCCTAGAGGATTTGAACCTCTGACCCACTGGTTAAAAGCCAGTTGCTCTACCTGCTGAGCTAAGGGCGCAATGGTGCCGTTTATAGGACTTGAACCTACGACCTACTGATTACAAGTCAGTTGCTCTGCCAACTGAGCTAAAACGGCAATGGTGGAAGTTAGGGGACTCGAACCCATGACCCTTGCCTTGTAAGGGCAATGCTCTCCCAACTGAGCTAAACTTCCTTAAAATGGTGACCTATACGGGACTCGAACCCGTGAATCCATGGATGAAAACCATGTGTGTTAACCGCTTCACCAATAGGCCAAATGGCGCCGACAACAAGGATCGAACTTGTGACCCACTGGTTAACAGCCAGTTGCTCTACCGCTGAGCTATGTCGGCATACTACATTATGAATAATAGTAATATTTTAATACAAAACTTTTAAAATTATTTCAATATTAAAATGTTTTTTAATTATATACAAAATTTTATTATTTTTATAAAAAAAGCGTTAAAATACATTAACTATTATTTTAAATTAATAATAAAATAAGTATTGAGAGGAAAAAAAGAAAAGAACACAAAATGAAGTTGTTATTTCTTTTTTTATTGTTTTAATACTTATATGAGTATAAAAAAAGGGGTATTTGGTGCAAAAAAGCAATTATAGAATTCAAAAATTTGGTCCTATTACAGAAAGAAGAAACTATTCAAATACAAAACATGAATTGGAAATTCAAGATCTTTTACAAATGCAAAAAGATTCATTTGATTGATTATTAAAAAAAGGTTTAGAAGAAACTTTTAATGAAATATATCCGATTAAATCTAATAATGACAAAATTATTATTGATTATGTAAAAAAATCAGTAAAAATTCAAAAACCTAAAAATGAATATACAGCTATTCAGGAAGCAAAACAAAAAGGATCTACATATTCAGCTAAAATTTTTATTAAATTAAGAAAAACTGTTGTGGAAACAGGAGAAATCAAAGAAGATGAAATTTTATTTGGCGAAATTCCTTTAATGACTTCAGCAGCTTCTTTTGTTATTAATGGTTCTGAAAAAATTATTGTTTCACAATTAATTAGATCTGCAGGAGCTTATTATGGACTTTCTGTTAGAAATAAGCAAACAGATGATTTGTTTAATAAATTAGAATTTATTCCTAAATTAGGTGCTTGAATTGAAATATTCCATAGAGTTACAGGTAATACTATTGATTCAGTAAAAGTTAAAATTAATAAACAAAAATCAATATTTTTATCAACATTTTTAAGAGCTTTTGGATTTGACAAAGAAACAATAATAAGTTTATTTGGGAATTCAAATGTAATGAAAGAAACTTTAAAAAGAGAAAAAACTCAAGACCAATACAGCTCAACAGAAGCTATTTACCAAATAATTAGAAAAGGAGATAGAGTAACTAAAGAATCTGTAAATTCTTTATTACCAAATTTATTCTTTAATGAAAGAAGATACAATTTATCAAGAACAGGTAGATATGTTTTAAATAATAAATTAAAATTATCAAGTCGTATTATTGATACTATTTTAGCTGAAGATTTAATTGCTGATGAAACAAATGATGAATATGTAGCAGGTCAAGTTATTTTTAAAAAAGGACACAAATTTAGTGCTAAAGATGCTCAATTAATTGATCGTTTATTTAGAGATAAAGTTTTAAAATTAACCAATATTCCAAATATTAATCCAGAACTTGTTTATGGAAAAATGCTTAATAATAATCCAAAATTAAAAACAAAAATCAAAGTTGCAATGATTAAAGTTTATGCAAATGAGCAAAAATATCAAAAAAATGAAGAACCTACATTAGTTATTGGAAATAATCAACAAGATGATGATTTAATATTGTTAATTTCAGATATTGTTGCATCAATTTCATATTATTTCAATTTAATAGAAGGTATAGGATTAGATGATGATCCAGATTCACTGATTAACAAAAGAATAATATTAATAGGTGAGTTATTACAAAATCAATTCAAAATTGCTTTAACTAAAGTTGAGAGAAATACTAAAGAAAGAATGGCATCTAAAGAAATTGATAAAATAACACCTAAAAATGTTACAAATAATAAGCCTGTATATAATCAATTTAAATCATTCTTTAACTCATCAAAACTTTCTCAATTCATGGATCAAATAAATCCTTTATCAGAGATTTCAAATAAAAGAAGAATTACATCTTTAGGACCTGGAGGTCTAAATAGAGAAACAGCTCAATTTGAGGTTCGTGATGTCCATCCTACTCATTATGGAAGAATTTGTCCTATTGAAACACCTGAGGGACCAAACATTGGATTAATTTTAAACTTAGCTGTTTATGCAAGAATTAATGAATATGGATTTTTAGAAACTCCATATTTTAGAGTTAACAAAGGAGTAGTTGATTATTCTGAACCTGTTTATTTAATTGCTTCAGAAGAATTTGGATTTACATTCGCTCAATCAACTGTAACAATTGTTGATAACAAAATTGTAAATGAAGAAGTAACAGTTAGAAAAAATCATGACTTTATTATTGTAAAACCTGAAGAGGTGGACTTTATAGATGTTTCATCTAGACAAATGACATCTATTGCCGCATCAGCTATTCCATTTTTAGAAAATGATGATGCCAATAGAGCCTTGATGGGTTCAAACATGCAACGTCAAGCAGTTTCATTGTTAAATGCTGAAGCTCCTATTGTTGGTACAGGAATTGAAAGTGCTATTGCTAATTTTTCAGCTGGTAATTTAAAAGCTAAAAAATCTGGACAAGTTATTTTTGTAGATTCTACAAAAATTAAAATTAAAACTGAAAATAGTGATGAAATAATTGTTTACAATTTAAAACAATTTGAAAAATCAAATCAAGGTACTTTAATTCATCAAATTCCTATTGTTAAATTAAATGATCATGTTAAAGAAAATGATTTATTAACTGATGGATCTTCATTTAAAGATGGTGAAATGGCATTAGGTAAAAATTTATTAGTTGCATTTTCAACATGAAATGGTTATAACTTTGAGGATGCTATCATCATTAATGAAAGACTAGTTAAAGATGATGTTTTAACATCAATTCATATTGAAGAACAAATAATTCAATTTAGATCATCAAAAATTGGTAATGATAAATTAACAGCAGAAATACCTAATGTTTCAACTGCATCAAAAAGATTTTTAGATGAAAATGGAATTGTAATTGTAGGTTCAGAAGTATCAGCTGGTGATATTTTAGTAGGAAGAGTATCTCCAAAAGGTGAACATAACCCTACACCTGAAGAAAAATTAATGGCAGCTATTTTTGGTTCTCGTGATTCTAATTTACAAGATACATCTTTAAAAGTAAAACATGGTCAAGCAGGAACAGTTATTAATGTTGAAATATTATCAAGAGATCAAGGTGATGTTCTTGAAGATGGTATAGAGAAAATTGTTAAAGTTTATATAGCTCAAAAAAGAAAAATAAAAGTTGGGGATAAATTGGCTGGACGTCATGGAAATAAAGGTGTTATTTCAGTTATTCTACCTGAAGAAGATATGCCACATTTAGAAGATGGTACACCAATAGATATTTGTTTAAACCCACAAGGTGTTCCTTCAAGGATGAACTTAGGTCAAATTTTAGAATTACATTTAGGTTATGCAGGTAAAAAATTAAATGTTAAATTTGCTTGTCCTTCTTTTGATGGAGTAAAAATTGATGATATTCAAAATGTTTTAAAAGAAGCAAAATTACCAGTTTCAGGAAAACAAAAATTATACAATCCAATTAATGGTGAAGTTATTGATAATGATGTAGCAGTTGGAGTTATGTATATGTTGAAATTATCACATATGGTTGATGATAAAATGCATGCAAGAAGTGTGGGTCCATATTCATTAATTACACAACAACCATTAGGAGGTAAATCTCAAAATGGGGGTCAAAGATTTGGTGAAATGGAAACATGAGCTATTGAAGCTCATGGAGCAACTAACATCTTACAGGAATTATTAACATATAAATCAGATAATATTTCTGGTAGAAACAAACTTTATAATGCATTAGCAACAGGATCAACTCTTCCAACACCAGGAACACCAGAATCATTCAATGTTCTTGCATATGAATTAAGAGGTTTAGGTATTAAATTAGATATTCATGAAAAAGAATCAGATAAAAAAAATAATAAAATAGGAGGTAGCAAATAATGTCAATTGAAAGAAAAACATATGCTAATATTGAGGAAAATAGAATTGATAAAGTTTCATTAGGAATTGCTACTCCTCAGGATGTTTTAGATTGATCTAATGGTGAAGTAACTAAACCAGAAACAATTAACTATAAAACATACAAACCAGAACCAGATGGTTTATTTGATGAGTTAATTTTTGGACCTATTACTGACTATAAATGTCCAATATGTGCCAAAAAATATAAAAGATCTTCAGAAGGTATTACTTGTGAAGCAACAGAGTTATGTAAAGAAAAAAAACCTGAAATATTACCTAAAATTTCAAGAAGATCAAGAATGGGTCATATAAAACTAAACTCACCAGTTGTTCATTTTTGATTCTTTAAAATTGATAATTCAATTATTACAAAGCTATTAGGTCTTAAAATAGGAGATACAGATAAAAGTCAAACTAGAGTTTCTTTAGAGGGAGTTATTTACTATAAATCTCATATTGTTTTAGAATCTGGTGGATTAAAGTCATTACCAAAAAATTTAATTATAGAAATTAATCAAGCTGCTGCTATTTATAGAAATGCTTTAATGGAAATTAGAGAAAAATTTGAACCAAATAGTTCAGAATATAAAGAACTTACAGAAGCAATTGAAGAATTAGAAGAAAAAGCAACATCTAAAGAAGGTAAAGATTATGGAATTGATTTTTATGAATTAAATGAAATTATTGAATATTATTCAGATGCAAAAATTGATTCAGGTGCTAAAGCTATTGAAACTTTATTAACTAATTTTGATCTTCAAGAAGCAAAAAAAGAAGTAAAAGCTGAAATCCAAAAATTAACAAAACAAATTTCTTCTAATAAAGACAAAGGAAGACAATCTAAAATTCATCAAAGAGAAAAACTATACAAAAGAATAAAAATAATTAATTCATTTATTTCTTCTAAGCAACATCCAAAAAATATGTTGATTTATAACTTACCTGTTATTCCTGTAGATTTAAGACCTTTAATTCAATTAGATGGTGGTCGTCATTCAACATCAGATATAAATGAATTATATAGAAGAATTATTATTAGAAATAATAGATTGAAAAAATGACAAGAATCAGATGCACCTATTTTGATTTTACAAAATGAATTAAGAATGATTCAAGAAGCAGTTGATGCTTTAATTGATAATGCTAAAAGAACTTCAAATCAAGTTGTTTCAAAAGATAATCGTCCATTAAAATCAATAGCTGATGCATTAACAGGTAAAAAAGGTAGATTTAGACAAAATTTATTAGGAAAACGTGTGGATTATTCAGGGCGTTCTGTTATTGTTGTTGGTCCGGAATTAAAAATGCATCAAGTTGGTATTCCAAGGGAAATGGCAACAAAATTATTTGAGCCTTGAATTGTTAAAGAATTAATTGATAAAAAAATTACTTCTTCAATTAAAGGTGCAAAAAAATTAATTGATGATTTAAATCCAATTATTTGAACTCATGTAGGTAATGCAATTAAAAATAAACCTGTATTATTAAATCGTGCTCCAACATTACACCGTTTATCAATTCAAGCTTTTGAACCAGTTTTAATTAGAGGTAAAGCTATCAAATTACACCCATTAGTAACAACAGCTTTTAATGCTGACTTTGATGGTGATCAAATGGCTGTCCATGTTCCAATTAGTGATAAAGCAATTTTTGAAGCTAAAGAATTAATTATGGCAAACAAGAACATTTTAGGCCCAAAAGATGGTGAACCTATTATTAACCCATCTCAAGATATTGTTCTAGGTCTATATTATTTATCACTTGAAAAAAGAAATTTAAAAGGTGAAGGTAAATTCTTTTTAGATTTTGATTCAATGATGATTGCATATCAAAACAAAGAAGTTGATTTACATTCTAGAATTGCTATTCCTTACAAATCAATTAAACCTGAATTAGCAAAAGAAAATTCTGAATTAAGTAATTCATACATTATCTCAACAGTTGGTAAATTCATTTTTAATAATGTTATGCCAGATCATATGCCATTTATTTTTAACAATTCTGATGAAGCATTAGAAGATAATTGTAAAGAATATTTTGTAAAACCAGGAACTAATATTAAAGAAGTAATTAATAATTTAGAAATAAATGAACCATTTACTAAAAAATCAATTGCAAAAATAATTAGAAAATTCTTTGAACAATATGTTGCAAATACATCATTAAGACAAGTGGGGCTAGCAATTAAACCTTTAGATAATGCTACAGCTCAAGATTTATCTAAATTAGAAAAAAGATTCTCAGAAATACCTTCTCTTATAGCAAATAAAAGTATTTCAAAAAATCATGCTAAGATTTTGGCTAAATTAGTATTTAATGAATACAAACAAAAATTAAAATTCATAGAAATGAAAAATGCTAAAGAGCATCATATTGAAAATGCTGAAATTAGAGAATTAGAAAAAGATGAAAAAATTAGCATAATTGAAAAAGTATGATTTGATTATACAAATCAAGTAGCTTCAGTTTTAGATAAAATTAAAGAACTTGGATTTAAATATTCAACAATTTCTGGAATTACTATTTCATACTCTGATGTTATTTCAGCTGATAATAAAAAAGAAAATATTGCTGAAGGAAATCAATATGTTGACAATTTAAAACAAAAATTCCAATTAGGTTTAATAACAGATTATGAAAGATATTCATTAACTATTAAAAAATGAACAGAAATTAAACAAAGAATCCAAGATAATTTAGATAAAAAAATGGAAGAAAATCCATTTAATCCAATTCATATGATGATCAAATCAGGAGCTAGAGGTAATATTTCAAACTTAGTACAATTAGCAGGTATTAGGGGATTAATGGCAAATAATACAAAACAATTAAAAGCTGACGCTCAAAATGAAAGAGGAGTTTATTCGGTTGTTGAAGTTCCTGTTAAATCATCATTCTTAGATGGACTTTCAGCTTATGAGTTCTATTCATCAACTCATGGGGCAAGAAAGGGATTAACTGATACAGCTCTTAATACAGCTAGATCAGGATATCTAACTCGTCGTTTAGTTGATGTTGGTCAATCAATTGTTGTTAGAGAAGAAGATTGTGGATCAGATTTTGGAAATTTAGTTCATTCATTTGTTGATTCAAGAACAAAACAAGTTATTGTTGATTTCAAAGAAAGAATTGAAGGAAGATTTACTAATAGCCCTATTGTTGACAAAAATGGAAAAGTTATTGTTGATAAAAATGTTTTAATTACACCGGAATTAGTTAAAAAAATTGTAAATGCAAAAATAACAGAAGTTGATATTCGTTCAATTTTAGGATGTCATACAAGAAATGGTGTATGTAAAAGATGTTATGGTAAGGATTTATCAACAAATAGAGTGGTTGCAATAGGAGAAGCAGTAGGAATCATAGCAGCTCAATCAATCGGGGAACCAGGAACACAATTAACTATGCGTACATTCCACTCAGGAGGGGTTGCTGGTGTTGAAGATATTACAGGTGGATTTGGTCGTTTGATTGAATTAATTGATGCTTATGATAAACCATGAGGACGTCCAGCTATTATTGCAAATCGTTCTGGAAAAATCATTTCAATTAAACCTGATTATGAACAAGTTAATGTTGAAATAGTTGAATTAGAATTTACTAATGAAGATGGTTCAAAAGGTATTGAGAAATATGAGATAACAGCAAATGCTAGAAAAAGAGTTAAAGTTGGTGATGTTGTTGTTCCAGGTCAAAAAATTACAGATGGACCTATTATTTTAAAAGAGTTATTAAGATTAACTTCTCAAAGAAATGTGCAAAATTATTTATTAAAAGAAATTCAAAAAATTTATCGTATGCAAGGAATTTCCATTTCAGATAAATATATTGAAATTATAATCAGACAAATGTGTTCAAAAGTTGTTATTACTGATGCAGGAGATTCATCATTTTTTGTTGGATCAATTGAAGATATTTTTACATATCAAGAAGAAGCTAATAACTTATTGAATAAAGGTAAAAAACCTCCATATGGTGTTGTTGTAATTAAAGGAGCAAAACAAACTCCATTATTATCAGAATCATTCTTAGCAGCAGCATCATATCAAGAAACTTCAAAAATTTTAGTACATGCTGCAATTTCAAATCAAGTAGATAATTTAGAAGGATTAAAAGAAAATATTATTTTAGGTCATAAAATTCCTGTAGGTACATCTTCAAATTATGAACAAGATTCTAAATATGATCTTTTAGATTTAAATGAACTATTTTATGAATAATGATACTTTATATTTTGATGTAGTAATAATAGGAGCTGGTCCAGCAGGTTTAACTTGTGCAATTTATGCATCTAGAGGAAATTTAAAAGTTGCTTTTATTGATAAGGGAGCTCCTGGTGGTAAAATGACATCAACATATAAAATTGAAAATTGATCAGGAGAAGAAGAAATCAAAGGGTATGAATTATCTCAAAAAATGTTAAATCATGCTCTTAAATTAGGTTCTAAACATATCTATGGAAATGTTGTAAAGATAGAAAATAAATCGGAATTTGAACATTATGTTTATTTAGAAAATAATCAAATTATTAAATGTAAATCTATTGTGATAGCATCTGGTATGGAAAACAAAAAACCTTTAATTCCTAAATTAGATTTTTACAATAATAAAGGTGTTTCATATTGTGTAATATGTGATGCACCATTTTATAAAAACAAACCGGCAGCTATTATAGGTGGTGGAGATAGTGCATTTGAAGAAGGTATTTACCTATCTTCTATTGCATCTAATGTATATATTTTTATAAGAAAATCAACACCAAAAGCTGAACCTATAATGGTTGAAGAAGCTAAAAAACTTTCAAATATTAAAATAATTTACAATGCTGAAATTGTAGAATTATTTGGTGGTGAACAACTAGAAAAAGTTAAATATATTGAAAATGGTGAGGAAAAAATGATGGAAATTAATCATTTATATCCTTATATAGGATTTTTACCTACTAATCACTTTGCAAAGCATTTAGATATTTTTGATAAAGATGGATTCATTATTACAAATGATGCTATGGAAACTAATATCAAAGGGTTATATGCTATAGGTGATATTAGACAAAAAAATATACGTCAAATTGTAACAGCAGCATCAGATGGAGCAATTGCTGGAAAAACATTAACTAATAAAATAAAAACATAATATACAATTGAATGATATAATTTTTAAATATCATTCTTTTATTTTTGATTTAATTTAAAGGAGAAAAAATGCCTAGCAAAAGAATTATTCAAACTAAAAATTTTAAAAGATTTTATGTTCCTAGAATCTCAGTAATTTATTTTAGTGATTCGGACTTAAATATTTTTGAAGATTTTTCTAGAAATACATTTGAATATGCTCAATTTATTCATATAGGTTCATCAAATCCTTTTCTAAATCAAAAATCAGCAAATCATTTTAATGGGATATATTATTCATGAATGGAATCTAAAAAAGATGAAGAAAGAATTATGAGACCATCAGCATTTTTACATTCATCACAAGGACGTGATTTAATTGCTCGAATTAAAGAAATGGATATTGCAGTTATTGTATATAAATCATCAAGTTTAGCAAATTTAGATTATGTTTCAGAATTGATGAGCATTTTAGATAAAAATGATGTTTTCACTTTCCACTTTGTTTTAGAGAACTTTATTCAATCATTTGAAGCCAAAAAAATATATGAAAAGATGATTAAATCAATGAAGAAAAGAAGACAACTTTATATTCCTATAAGAGAAGAAGTTATTGTATCAACTTACAAGAATGCAACTGTGTCTTCAAGAAATTATTATGCAAATTTATATATAAATAATTTAATTGATTTGTTTGTGTCTCCATTTTTAGATCCTAAAAGAAATCCAGATGCTTTTTCTAAAACAAAAGCTTTATTTTATAAAACTAAAAGAAATTTTGAGACTAAAATTGTTTCATCAATTGGATATTCTGAAGATCCTAATGACAATGTTGAATTAGCATTAATTCAAGCTTTATCTTCAGCAATGTTTGCGGCAGCTTTTGAAGCATCAAATACATTCATTGTTTCTGTTAAGATGCCATTTTTTACAGATGAGATTATGAATAAATTGGAAACAATCTTAAAATTAGTAGTTGGTGAGTGGAAACAATTTTATGTTTTAAGTTATGTAGGACATTTTGATTTTGTAAAATATTGTCAAGTATCTATCATGGCTATTAATGTTGATGAAAACAAATTAATTAAAAATTCTGATGAGATTCAAAAATGTATTAGAAAGATTTTAAATAATGTTCAAAAATCTAAAAATATTTTTGATTCTAAAAAAACAAAAGAATTCTTGGTAAAAGAACATACAAAAATTGATGCCTTAGAAGGGTAGAATGACCTATTATTTTTCTATTTTATAGTTTAATAATTCTATTTTTTTATTATCTAAATAAACAGTATCTATTATTGCTCCACCAATACATTTATTATTTTCATATAAAACAATTTGTTGTCCAGGAGTAACTGCTAATTCTAAATCATATTCAACAATTAATTCATTTTTGTTGTAATCTATTTTGATATTGTGAATTTTTCTATCATTTTGCCTATATCTAAATTTAGCAGTTAAATTGTTAATATCGAAATTGTCAGAAATTAAATTTAAATTTTTAGCAAATAATTTGTTAGATGATAAATATTTTTTTTGTTGTGATAATGGAGCAACAAATAGTTCTTTTTTATCGATATTTTTAGCTGCTACAAAGTATGGTTCGCTCATTCCTCCTAGATTCAAGCCTTTTCTTTGACCAAAAGTGTAGTACATTATCCCATAATGTTTTCCTATAGTTTTATTGGTTTCTATATCAATTATTTTTCCAGGTTTAGCAGGAATGTAATTTTGTAAAAATTGATCAAATTTTCTTTCGCCTATAAAGCATATTCCTGTAGAATCTTTTTTTTCAGCAACATTTAAATTTATTTTTTTAGCTATATCTCTAACTTCAGATTTCAAATAATTTTCTAGAGGGAAAATAATTTTTTCTAATTGTTTTTGTGACAGTTGAGCTAAAAAATAAGTTTGATCTTTATCAATATCTTTCGGCTTATATAATTCATTGTTGATTAATTTAGCATAATGACCTGTTGCTAGATAATCACCATTTAAATTGTTTAAAGCATAATTTAGCATTTTGTCAAATTTAATAAATTTATTACATAAAATATCAGGATTAGGAGTTCTACCTTTTGAATATTCTTCTATAAAATTTTCAAATACGTAATTTCAATATTCTTCAATAAAATCAATTCTCTCTAATTTTATATTTAGAATTTTAGCAGCATTTAAAGCATCTAAATAATCTCTTTCTTGAGAACACATAGAATCTTGAGAATTTAAATTTCCCAATATATCATTATTTGCCATGGAATCTCAATTTCTCATAAATAGTCCAACAACTTCATATCCTTGTTGTTTTAATAAATATGCACTAACAGCAGAATCAACTCCACCAGACATTCCTATAATTACTTTTTTCTTTGTTTCTTTTTTCATGATTAAAAATAAATAGTTACTAATTTAAAATAAAATTATTTTTTGCTTTTCTTTGATATTTCTACTGTAGCAGTTTTGCTTTGGCTCTTAGAAAAGAATATGGTTGAAAATATTGACTGCATTTTCTCAATCACTGAAAATACCAATCTACTAATTTGTGTTAATTGATATTGAATAACTTCATCTTTTTCATAATTTTTGTTAATTTCTTTTTGGAATTTCTCATATTTATTTTCAAAATCTATATTTAATTCGTCAAAAAGATCTATTTTATTATTTGATAAACTATTATTCAATTTCATAACATTTTCAATATATTCTAAATACAATTTTATTAATGGCCCAAAACTTTTTATTACATTTTGACTAATATTATTTCTTACAATAATTTTAGCTATTGATTGAGCATATTCACATGAACGAGAAATATCTTTAGTTGAATAAATGATTGAAATAATAAATCTTAAATGGTTAGCTCTTGGATCATCTTTAGAAATAGTTCAAATGCATTCATCTAATAATTCATCTTCCATATCTTTAGATCTTTTAAGTCTTCTTTCAACATTATCAAAAATAATATGTAGATTATCATTAATATATTTATTTGTATCTATTCACAATTTTTTATGAATTTCATGCATTAATAAAATATAAGACAAAATTAATTCTTTTAATTTTTTTTCACTTTTTAACAAAATATTGTAATTAGTTGACATTTTATCCTATCCTTCCATTAATGTAATCTTTAGTTTTTTTGTTATTAGGTCTTAAGAATATTTGTTTTGTTTTACCTTTTTCAATAATCTCACCTTTATAGAAAAAAATTGTTTCATTGCTTATTCTTTGTGCTTGAGCCATGGAATGAGTAACAATAACAATAGTATATTTTTTTGCCAACATAAGAATCAATTCTTCAATTTTTGCTGTAGCAATGGGATCTAATGCTGATGTAGGTTCATCCATTAATAATACTTCAGGTTCTAAAGCAATTGCTCTTGCAATGCACAATCTTTGTTGTTGTCCTCCTGATAGACTAGTACCAAGTTCTAATAAATTATCTTTAACTTCATCCCATAAAGCTGCGTGGGTTAGAGCGTTTTCAACAATTTTGTCTAGTATTTTCTTGTCATGAATTCCATTAGATTTAGGTCCATAAGCAACATTATCATATATTGAAATTGGAAAGGGTGTAGGTTTTTGAAAAACCATTCCCACTTTGGATCTAAGAAGAGTTACAGGAAATTTTTTGGAATTAATATTTCTACCTTCAAGAAAAATATTTCCTTCCTTGGTAACACCTTCTATTTCATCATTCATTCTATTTAATTCTCTTAAAAATGTAGATTTACCACAACCTGATGGTCCAATTAAAGCTGTAACTTTTTTTAATTTTATATTAGTATTTATATTAAATAAAGCTTGTTTTTGTCCATTTTTATATCACAACGATAAGTTTTCTATTTCGAACACATTTTCATCATTTGGTTTTTCTAGTTTTTCTTTAAAAT
>CASDWL010000066.1 GCA_949284615.1 uncultured Mycoplasma sp. | reverse complement strand
AATGGAGCAGGAGAAATTTTAAGATATGACGGGAATGCTACCACTTTAGAAATTCCTGAATATTTAGAAAGTCCTGAATATGGAAAAATACAAGTTAAAAAAATAGCTGCTAATGCTTTTTATAATTCTAAATTTACTCAATTAATTCTCCCTAATTCAATAACAGAAATTGGTGATACTGCTTTTGCTTCTTCTAGATTAACTCAACTAACTCTTCCTAGTTCTTTAGTTAGAATTGGTACAGGTGCTTTTATTAATTGTCCTGAATTAACCAATTTGATTATTCCTGATTCAGTGACAGAAATTGGAGATAGTGCTTTTTTACGTTCTGAATTAACTGAACTAACTCTTTCTAATTCTTTAGTTAGAATTGGAACTAATGCTTTCTTATATTCTAAATTAACTGAATTAGTTATTCCGGATTCAGTAATAGAAATTGGAGATAATGCTTTTTATGATATTTTAGATACCGAAGTACAATTACCTACAAATTGTAAATATTATTCTAATACATTTCCTCCAACTTGTACAATAAAAGGTGGAATTAGAAATTAATAATAATTAATTTTATAATGTTAAATATATTAAAACGTTATATTTCAGTTAGTGAAATTGCAATCATTGGTTCTTTATTAGTTAATTTAAATATTTTCTTACGAATTACTTTTCTTACTAAATTTTGAAAATTATTTAAATTTGTTTTAGATTTTGATTCATCGCTATTTGCATATATTTTATAATAAACATCAATAACATGTTTTTTAATAATTTCATCTGTCTCTTCTCTTTCATCAGGATCAATAACTCCAATATATTTGATATCAAATTTATCATAAATCTGTTTTGTTTTTTTGTCCACTAAAACCGATATTATTGCAACACCATCACGAACTAAAATTTCTCTTTCTAAAATAACTTCTTTAGATATATCATCAACTCCAAAACCATCAATAATAATATCTCCAACATTAGATATTTTAGTTTTTTGAGATATAAGATTTCCACCTTCAAAATGAGCTATTTTACCATTTTGCAATATTATACAATTTGCTTGAGAATATCCTGCCGCACAAACCTCTCTTACAGCAACTGATAAATAACGATATAAACCTTGAATCGGTAAAAAATACTTAGGTTTTAAAATTTTTATTGTATCAATAATATCTTGTTTTGTTGGACGACATTGATAAAATTTATCCTCTGAAATATCTGTAATTTTTGGAGTTATTCTAGCAATTTCGTCTAAAGCATATGATGCTTCTGTTTCTTGACCATTAATTGGAGGGGCAATCATGACAAAATGATCTGATTTATTAAATTTAAAATATACATCATTGTTTTCAGTTATTCTTATAAATCTTTTAAATAATCTTTCAACTGTACCTGAAATAATAATCACAACATTATTATCATGTTTTGAAATATATTTATAATCCAAAATTTTTGGTAATTTCAAATTTGGATTTCTTTTTTGTAATAGTTCTAATAGTTGATGATAAGATCGCCCATAAGTAACAATATCTCTATCATATTTTAAAGCCATATCCAAAACTTGATGAAGAGTTGCCATTTCTTGATCATAGGCTCCAATAATAATTCTTTCATCTTTTTGTGTTTCATTAAATACTTGTTCTAATTCATTGGTAATTGTAATTTTATGAGATGATTTATCATTAAAATTAGACATTCCTGAATCTAAAAATAATGCTAAAATATTGGGATATTTCTCTTTAATAGCAAAAAGATCAGTTTTTCCATAAACACCCAAATCTCCATCAACAAAATTTGTTAAAAATAAATATGAACCTTCTTTAACATTAAAACTAAAACCAATGGTTCCTGGTAAAGCTCCAGCTAATGGTATGGCATGAATAATAGTATCATTTACTTTTATTCCTTGTTCGGGTATTACTTCAACATATACACTTTTAAGATCAATATTATATTTTGATAACCTTTCTAATATAGGAATTCTTGAAAAAGATGAACAAAAAATTGGAATATTAGGAATTTCCATTATCAATCATGGAAGACCTGAAAGAGAATCATTTTTAGTGTCGACTATAAAAATGCCTTTAATTCTTTTAGAATTATTTTTTAAATAATCATAATCTGGAATTAATGTATCAATTCCATATGTTGAAACAATAGGGACTTTGGTTCCAAAATTTATGACAAATAAATCATTATTTATATCTAAAACATAACAATTTTTTCCATTTTCATCTAAACCGCCTAAAGCAAAAAACTTAACATTAGTCATACTTGCTCCTTGAATAAATTATTTTATTTTATTTAACACTTTATTAAAATTTAATTTATTTAAATTCTAAATATATTCATTATTATATATTAAAAAGATTAAAAAATAAATAATAAATAATGAAAAACAATAAATATATAAATATTATAATTTTATT
>CASDWL010000065.1 GCA_949284615.1 uncultured Mycoplasma sp. | reverse complement strand
ATTTGTATCATCATAATTTGGTAATTTATTTTTAACTAAACCAAATTCTAAATTATATTTATCCAAAAATTGAACAATATTTGTATTATTAGAATTATTTTGATTTGTTAAAATGTTATCTAAAATAATATTTTTAATTTCACTTTCTAATACTACTGCAATTTGACTTTCATCATCTAAACACTTACTTAAAATTTCATTAAAATAATTTTCATTATTAATATTTATTTCTATGCTGGAATTTGAAGCAAAATAATCATAAACAATAGAAGCAATTTCTAAATCTTTTGTTAAATAGCCCCCTATAACAACAAACGCTTCTCTTGCAGCTGAATTATAAGAACTGTTATTTGAATTATCACTTTTTCCATTTGGTGGTAAAAAATTTATATATTGAGAAGAATTGACTATAGTAGAAGAACTATTTGTATTTTCATCTACAAATGCATCTTCAAGTTGAATTTGTAAAATAAATGGTATTTCTATTGTTCCTATTACTAAATTTGGATTAAGATCAGTAATTTTTGATGAATCAATTGAAAATCTAAAATTGTTAATAACATCACCTGTTTGCATAGTGAATTCTAAATATTTATTATCTTGAGATTTTTTTATATCAGGGAATAAAGTTTTTATATTAGTATTTGATAATAATCAATCTATATTTATTAAATTAATCATTGTATTTGACGGTAATTCTTTATATTTTGTAGTTAATTCTAATGATTTTAATAGTTGATATGATTTATATCCATTATCAACAATAGATAAATCATCTTCTTCTTTATCTCCTATAGTTACTTTCTTTTGTAAACTTAACATTCCATTAATTGTTGTGATCTTTGTTATATTTGAAGGATATATTGAATATGATGAAAATCTATCTACTAATGTTCATGTTACAACTAAATTACCTGTAATATCATTTGCAGTTGTGGTCATTTCCAAATCATATCAAGATGTTTTATTAATTGCATTATTTAAAATTTCTAAAATATTTTGAATATAAGAATTAGGTTCTTTAACATTTTTATTAATTAATTCAAACATTTGTTTAAACTCTTCTTTGGTTGTTATTCCAGAAGATAAATAAGGTATTTTTCTATCTGAACCTATTAATGTTGAAATATTAAAAGTTCTTGCTAATTTATCAAATATATCTATTATTTCATTGTTTCTATCATTAGATTTTACAAATCCTTCAATCACCATTTTTTGATTTGAAATATCATTTGGATAAAAAATCAAACCTGTTTTATCATTAATAATTGACAAGTCTCATTCTATTTGGCCTCTAAAATCATCAAATATCATATTAGTTTTTACATTTTTATGTTCAATAGAAATATTTGTATTAGTTGGAGAATAATTAAAAGTTATATTATTCATATTTAAATATGAAGGTAAAATTGTAGAAAACTTATCTTGACTTAGAATTTCATTATTATCTATATTTTTAATAACTACTTGATTACTTCCATTTTTTCAATCAGTATATATAGAATTTAAACTTATCTTTTCTTGTTCTGTTAATGTTTTTACTGAATAAATAATTTTTTCAATATTGTTATATTCCACAAAATTTGCATTAGAATTTTTTAATTTCATTTTCATTCTAATTCTAATTAAATTATTTTCTTGATCTTTTATCACTAAAAAATTGTATTCATATGAATTGGACAAATTTGGTAATGATAATATATTGCACATTTCTTCTATATTTAATATTGATTGATTATTTTCATCAAAAATAAAATTTTCGAAATATAAATTGTTATTTATATTTTCTTTTACTAATGCATTTGAAAAAATATTATATTGTTCATTAATTTCATCACTTGTAACACTATTAATTTGATTAGATTCCAAATTGTTAGAACATGAAATTAAAAAAGCAGGCAAAGAAAAAGATAACAAAACTATTAATTTTTTTGCTCAATTAATTTTTTTCATCTAAACTCCTACAATAATATTTTTTTACATCTCATATTTTTCTGGATGTTTCTTTTTCATTTTTTCAATAAATTCTTCTTTTGGTAAATGACCATAATCTTTCATTAATTTAAAACATTCTTGATATTCTTTCATTGCTCATTCAACACTTTCAAATCCAGGAACTTTAGTAATGCCTTCTCTTTTTCAATTTTTATATGTAGAAAAAAATGTTTTAACATTATCTAACCAATTTGTAGGTAAATCTTCTAATTTATTAATGTTATCTAAACGATAATCATCATGATGAACAGCAATTAATTTTGTATCTGTTTCACCATCATCAATCATTCTCATTGCTCCAATTATTCTTGCTTTTAATTCAACTCCTGGAACAAATTTTTCTTCAGAGTAAACTAAAACATCTAATTCATCTCCATCTCAATCTAAAGCTTCTTCTATAAAACCATAATTAGCTGGATAAATAAATCCATTTCTTAAAATTCTATCAACTTTCATTTTTCTTGTTTCTCTATCAAATTCATATTTGATACTAGAATCTTTAGGAATTTCAATAATTACATTAATAATTGCATTTGACATAACAAATAAATTATAACAAACATTTTATTTTATAAATAAAATGAATAGAAAATATAAAATTACCAATTTCAATACCAATATTTTCCTTGTATCATAATTTTATCATTTATCAAAGTTTAAATATTGGATGAGTGT
>CASDWL010000064.1 GCA_949284615.1 uncultured Mycoplasma sp. | reverse complement strand
CTTCAACCATTAAAAAACTCATCAGATTTTAATGTTAAATATTTATCTAAAGATCCAAAATTAGAACCTAAATCATTAAATCCTACAAATGGTAACAGAATACTAATAAATAAATTAATAATTATTGAACATAAAATTCCTCCTATAATAGGCTTCATTATTTTAGAAAAAGAAATCATAAATTTAGAATTCTGTTTTTCTTTATATTTTTTAAAAATTAATAAAATAAAAACTATTGGAATAATAATAAAAATGCTATAAGTTAAAAACATTAATAATCATCCTCATCATGAACCATTTGCAGCTAAAAATCCAGAAATAAAAGCTAATTTTAAACCAAACACGCCTGGTGTTGCATTTGTAATAGCTAATACACTGTCTCATGTTTCAGGAGAAACCCCTATGAAATTAACTAACAGTATTTTAAAATAAGGAATAAATACTTGAGATCCACCAAAAACAACAAAAGAAATAATAGCACAACCTATTAGAACAAAAACAGCTGCTAAAAAAGTTCCAATCATTATTTATTATCGCCTTTCTTTTTATCTTTATATTTTTTAATAGATTGAAAAATTATTAAACAAACAACAAAAAAAATAATAATAAAAATAGGAATAGACCATGGAACAGGTACAAAAGTAGTAAACAGTAATGTAATTATAAAAATGCTTCAATGAATAAAATAATTTAATTCTTTATTAGAATTTTTAATATATCTAATACTCATTTGAATTAATAAAATTATAATTACAGGAATAACTGCCACATAAATAATTTTTAAATATTCAGCAGGGATTCATTTGTTGCCTATATAAAATATAATAAAAAACAACAATGTATGTGGGAGCATAGATAAAAATGTCAATAAAAATGCTTTTCATTTAGATTTTAATAATAAATAGGAGATATATGTCATACCTTCAATTGCACTAGCTCCTGGAATAGAGTTAGTAATAATTAAAACATCATCTATATCTTTATTGCTTATTCATTGATATTTATCAACACAATAATTTTTAATCATTGGAAATAAAGCATTTCCTCCACCAAAAGCTAAAATAGATACTTTGATAAATAAAAAAAGTATTTTGAAAAATGTAGGCTGGTTGTTGATATTTTTTTTCATAAATTAATTAATTTTAACTATATTTTAAATAAAATATAAACTTAATATGATTTTAGATTTGCATGGATTAAATGAACAAGAGGCATATGCAAGTATATATACAAATTTACTGACTCTAGATATGGATCCTTTTGAACAACATTTAGATATTATCACAGGTAAAGGACTAGGAATTTTAAAGCGGATAACCTTAGATATTTTGGATGAAGATTATAGACAATACCAAATAATTAATGAAATAATTAGAGTATATAAAAAATCTAAAGAAGAAAATGAATTTTCAGAAATAGAAGATTTGTTACTAGAATATAAAAAACTTTTTTAATTTATATTATTTTTATAAGATCTGAAAGTTTTGATTAATAAATATATAATGACAAAAAATGAAATAATAATTAATGGGAAAGTTCAAGCATCCAAATACATAAAAGGATTATTATTACCTAATGTATCAGACAATGTAACAGCAAATAATGTACCAAAAGTAACTAAAAAACCTACACAAGCAGCATATACAAGAATTAATAACCATAGTGGAATACCTTTTTTTGTATTTCTTTGATTAATTTGAATTAATATTGATCAAATAGCATTAAACACTCCATAAATAGAAACATATATCATTGCTTTCGCATTAAATGTATTTACTTTTAAAAATAAAGAAATTAAAACATTTTGAATAGGATTATTTACTAGTACACTTGCAATATTATTATCAATATCTAATAGATTTTGATAATTTATAATATATCTTAATAATAAAAAAGAATCTGTTACTATATCTGATGTTGATGAATATAATCATAAATGAACAAAATAATTCAAACTACCTTTAAGACCTAATTTAAAATTTTCGGAAACATTATTAGGGTTTTGAATCATATTAGAAACTTCAGTTCAAAAATCAAAATTATATTTAGTTTGTACAAAATCCAAAATTGTTATACCTTCTGCATTTTGCTGATGAATCCATTTATATCATTCTACTAATGAATTCAAATCATCTTCAAAATTTGGATTATTTGCTATTTGAACCTTAATTCAATTTATAAATAAAAGCAAATTAACAGCATTATTAGATCCAAATGTAGGTAATTCTGTTAAATTTAAATTTTTTAGTTCACTAAAATCAATAAAGCTAGATGGCGGAGTTGTAGGCACTCCCCATCCTTCAATAACAGGCATGGTACCATTAAAACTATTTAAATCATTAACCACATATATGTAATTTAAAGGTTGAATTAAAAATATAGAACCAATTGCAATAATCAAAGTAATAACAAATGTTATTACTAATATTTGAACATCTTTTTTCTTTGTATGTCTTAATTGACAAGCTAAATAAGAATTTTCATCATGATAAGATTGATAATGATATCTGATTTGTTCACTTATTCCAATTCCTATACATGGAATAAAATACATCATATTAAACCAAATAACTCTGGACATTTGATAAGGTAATGGAACAAAATCATTAATTACATTAGGAATTGTGAATGATAAACAAATAATAGCAACACCCTTAAAAATAGATAATGAAACTCATGCTATAGATTCTTGCAAAATATTTCTAATAATTCAAGAATCTATAAACACCACTTCTTTAAAAGACGCCTTAAAACTTAAAGACATCTTTGTTTTCATATAGACATAATGAAATATTAACATTACAATAATAGAAACTACCAATCCTAAACCTAGTCCTAAAACTTTTAAATTTATTAAAATGCCAAAAATGTAAGACAGAAGTGTTGACAAACTAAATAATATAATGACAGAAAATAATGCAACTAAAGTATTATGTTTTTTAATAACAAACATTGTTGTAGTAAATATTGGAAATAAAAAAATAAAAGGAATTGTAATTCAAATAAAATCTAAACCATAATTTAACATTGCTTGTGTATTGGGTCTATTATTTGAAAAATACATATATGTAAATGAAGAAAGAACATAAGTTAAAATAAACAAAAGACCTAAAAAGAAGGATAACCAAATAGAAGAAATAATTATTTTTGCATCATCAAATTTTCTTTTGTTATTAATTTTAGTTAGTATAATCATTGAAATTGAAAAACTTATTTGAATAAATGCCAATAAAAATGGCATAACATGCCCCATACCCATAACAGCTTGTGATCCGTTAGGGACAATTAATGATGCTAACAAGCAATAAATAATAGGTAATATACATGATAAAAAAGCAAATATAATAAATAATTCATATTCTTTTCTAATTTCTTTGGTAAATTTTTTTACAATAGAAAATTTTTGACCTAAATAATTGTTATATTTAAATGTTTTTTTAGAATGAAATTTAATATTATCCATAATTAAATTTAATATTGTATATTAAAATATTTAAATTATGGGTTTAAAAGCAGGAATTGTAGGATTACCAAATGTAGGAAAATCTACATTATTTTCAGGATTAACTAAAATGAAAGCAGAAAGTGCTAATTATCCATTTACCACAATAGATCCTAACATTAGTATTGTTGAATTAAATGATGACAGATTAGAAATTTTATCTAATATGGTAAATACTCAAAAAACAGTAAAAGCAACATTTGAATTTGTAGATATTGCAGGACTTGTTAAGGGTGCCTCCAAAGGGGAGGGTTTAGGAAATAAATTTTTGGCTAATATTAGAGAAGTAGATTTAATTGTCCATGTAATAAGATGCTTTGATAATAAAAACATTTTGCATGTAAATAATAAGGTAGATCCAATAAATGATTTTGAAACAATAAATTTAGAGTTAATTTTAGCTGATATGCAAACTTTGGATAATGTTTTATCTAGAATAGAAAAAAGAGCAAAAAATACAAATGATAAAGAATTATTAAAAGAAGTTTCAGTAATAAAAAAAATAAAAGCAGAGTTTTTGAATAATAAAATGGCATTTGAAATTGATTTAAGTGAAGAAGAAAAAAAGATCATTAAATCTTATCAATTATTAACAATTAAACCCATGATTGTTGTAGCTAATATAGATAGCAACTTTATATCAAATCCTGAAGATTCAACTCATTACTTAAATTTAAAAAAATTTCTAACTGATAAAAATATTACTATTATCCCTTTATCAGTTGATATTGAAACTGAAATCTCATTATTAAATGATGAAGAAAAGAAAATTTTCTTAATGGAATATAAAATGGAAAAATCAGGATTGGATTTTTTAATAAGAGCAGCATTTAATAATTTAGGGTTAGCAACATATTTTACTGTTGGTGAAAAAGAAACAAGAGCATGAGTTTTCAAAAAATCAATGTTAGCCCCTCAATGTGCAGCAATAATTCATAATGATTTTGAAAAATATTTTATTAAAGCTGAAGTTATAGCTTATGATGATTTTGTTTCTTGTGGTGGGGAAAAAGAAGCAAAAGAACATGGAAAAATGAGACTAGAAGGTAAAACATATGAAATGCAAGACGGAGATATTTGTAATTTTAAAATAGGTAAATAAAACAAATTTTTCCATTAATAGGTGCTTTTGTATCTTGTAATTTGGTCTTTATATTCATGATAAAATTAAAATAAAATTGAGATGTAATTTGTGGATAGGGGGCAAATGTATGAATAGATATATTGATAAAAAATCAGGAAAATGATGAAATAAAAAATCTAGATTTAATACAGGACCAATTGATTCAGAAGATCAAATTGAAAATGAAGTTGTGAAAATGGAAGATTTTAAAAATTCTGAGCCTACACATAAAGAATCATCGGAATATGGAAAAGTTAAATCAATAAATGCTATTGAAGAAAAAAATAAAAATACTGTATTTGATAATCATATTCAAAAACCAGTACAAAAAAATAATAATATTAATATGAATAGATCTATTTTTTCGGAATCCAAACCTATTTTGGAAACCAAAAAAGAAGAAAATAATAATGAAATCTCTAAATGAGATAAATTAAAGCTACTAAAATTGCAAGAAAAATTAATTGATAGTAGTTACACAAGTGACAGTTTTTTTACATTCTTAGATAATAACTATAATATTATGGATTTCACTACCATATTCAATAATGTTTCTAATTTTCCAGAAATTATTAAATCTTTAATTACCAGTTCCACACCAATAGTTATTAAAAGTAGAGATAAAGATGATTCTAATAATTATATTAAAAAATTATTGGGTCTAATGAGAACATCAAAGGCTGATTTTGGATCATCTAATTTAAAAATAGGTTGACCTTATGTTACTGGATACATTCCTTTATGTAATAAAATTAAAACAGAAGAATCAACTACAAAAATATCTACCGAAAACATAAATAATCATTATTCAAATTCTGTAAATGATAATACTAAAAATACTGGAGGAAGAAAATCTAAAGAAGGACAATTTTTTTATGCTCCTTTAATTTTATGACCTACAATCATACAAACAAAAGATCATAAGAATTTTACAATGAATTTATCTAGACAATTGGGTCAATTAACTGTTGAAGTAAATTCACACTTATTATTATCTTTAACTTATTCAAATAACTTTTTTGAAAACCCAAAAAACATGGAAATAAAAACTGATTCTTTTGTTCATGTTTTATATAGTGATGATTTAAATGTATTTGTAAATAATATTGTGGAAAAATATTCATTTTATGGTTATAAATTTTCTGCTGATGAAAAAGCTAAATTATTTAAAATATTACAATCTTTCCACATTCAAAAATTAGTTTCTATTCCCCGTATTGATGAAATTGGATATGCTATTGAACAAGTGTTTGGTACATTAAATGAAAATGAATTAAGAGTATTGCCATTTGGAACAATTGGTACTTATCCAATTGCAAATGTTTCATTATTTATTGATTATGTAAAAATGATAAAAAGTGATGGAGTAGGATTTGTTAATAAAATTGATAACACATTTTATAGCCAATTACAATTAGCAGAAGAATACCATAAATATTTTAGTGAAGCTCAACTAAAAGAAATTGTTAAATTAGATTTTTCTCAAAAAAAAGCTTGTAATGTTGCATTAAATGATAATTTAGTTATATCAGGAGCTGCAGGTAATGGTAAATCTCAAACAATATCTTCTATAATAGCTAATGCTATTAATAATTTAAAATCAGTGTTATTCTCAACAGAAAAAAAAGAGGCGGCTAATGTTATCTTTAATAGATTAGGAAGATTACGTAATTATTCTTTAAAACTATTTGAATCTGATAATTTTGCAAAAGATTTTACATCTCAATTAAAAAATGGGTTAGAAAGAATTTCTTTAGTATATGGAATTCAAGATAATATTAAATCCACAAATACAAGCATAGTATCTGAAAAATTAGATGTTATGTATAAAAGAGTAAATGATTTTAAATCTATTATGATGACTGAAGATGGTCAAAATTATCCTGAATATATTTTTAAGAAAAATAAATATAAACAAGAATTAAAAGATGTAATTCGTTTAGTTGGTCCTATTCTAAAAAATTCTGAATCTTCTAGTGATTTTTGATTGTTAATTAACAAAATTAATGATGATTACAATGAATTTAATCAACTCGCTAAAATGAAAGAAGCATTAAAAATTCAAGATGATTTATTTACTCAAGCTTTTAACTTAATTAAATATTTTGATGGTAATAATTTGTTTTATGATAATTATCTAGTTCAATATGCCAAAAATAAAACAATAAATGATCAAATTGAAGAATTATCAGAAGAAGAATTAGCTGAATTTTTTGAAAATAAAGAAGCAGTAAATCTAGAATTATATTCATCTGATTCCAAATCATTATATTGATCTTTATATAATCTATTTCAAAGATTAGATGATTATAGCATTGATATCATGAAAATGCATGATATACATTGATATACAAAAACTTCTTCATTAGTTAAACAAAAATCAACAGAATTGATTATTGAATTTAGAGAAAAATATTCACCAGATGAATTTGATTATGAATTTTATAAAGATTATTATAAAATGGAAAAATTCGCTGCAGATTATGGGGATAATTTCCAAATTGATAATGAAAATTATTACAATACAATTGACAATTTAATAACTAACAAATTAGGTGAAGATATTAGAACTACAGAATTTTTATTTGCTTTAAGAATTACTAAAATTTTAAAAGAAAATAAAGAGTTTGCTGAATCATTTAATAAATTATATGCTCTAGTAAAAAATTCGGATGTTTTAAATTCAGTAGATGATGTTTTAATTAACTACTCAAATATTATTTCATTGATATTTCCACTTATTTTAGGAAGTCCAAACATGATTTCTAAATACATTGTTTGTCAAAGTAATGTCTTTGATGTTTGCATCATTGATGAAGCCTCAATGATACCTTTAGAAAATGCTTTTCCATTGTTATATCGTTCAAGCCGTTGAATTGTATCTGGAGATTTAAAACAATTACCTCCTGTGACATATCAAAAAAATATTGAAGCATATAACAAATATAGATTGATGCAATTAACAAATTCAACTAAAAATATCCAATCAGAACATTTAATGAAATATAAAGCCTTTGAAACACCTATTTCATTATTAGAATATATTGGAACTAAAATTCAAACTGTAGTTCTAGAATATCACTACCGTTCAGTAAAAAAAGAATTATTTGAATTTTCAAATGTTGTGTTTTATAAAAACATGATTCATGTAGCTGACGATCAAAATGAAACAGATGAAAACATTATAACAGGTATTAATTTAAAAACAACAAATGGTATTTGCACTAGTGGAATTAATGAAAAAGAGGCACAAGAAGTTATAAAAATAGTAGAACAAATAGTAGAACAACCTAATCATGGAACTATTGGTATTATTACAACAACCAATGAACAAAGAGATTATATAGAAGATTTATTATTAGCTCATCCATCTAAATTAGTAACCAATGAATTTTCTAGAATCAGTGAAGATGGAGAAGATAATTCAATGTTTGTTTTAACATGCGAAAAAGTTCAAGGATCTGAAAGAGATAATATCATTATTTCATTTGTTGCTTCTAAAGATAAAGATAATGCTGCAAACTTTTTATCAGTAAATAAAACATTGGGAGTTTTAGGAACTGAAGTAGGTCCTAACTTCTTAAATGTTTTAATTACTAGATCAAGATTAGCTTTATTTATTGTTAATTCTTTTGAAAATGAAGAAATCATTGTAGATAATAATCCAAGTTTAGCAATTTTAAAAGATTATTTAGATTATGCAAAACTATTAACATCTAATAGACATAATTTAAATGATCCTAGAGTTCAAGCTATATTTAAGCCATACATTAAAAATAATGCTGTTTTAGATTTTTCTAATGATATGAAAGGTAGAGCTGTTAGTAGAATTGCTCCCGATTTAAAAGATGATTTATTACAAATTTTTGCATTTGAACCTCGTTTAGAAATTGTTGATGGTTGATATGAAGGTAGTGTAAAAATTGATCTTGTAATTAGAGATAGAAAAACAAAAAGAAATATTATGGGTATTCTTTGTGATGAATTTATCTATGATGTCATGATCAATGGAAAACAAAGAGATTACTATAATAGAAAATTTTTAGAATCTCGTAATTGAAAATTTTATTCTTTATCATCATTACAGTGAGCGAAAATTTATAAGCGTAAATCTATAATTGATCAAATTATTAACATCTTAACTATGAATTTAACCAATTGAACTCAGGCTTTAAGAATTACTAAATTGGCTAAATATGCCTATGATGAAAATGGTAATGTTGTAATTGTAGATGATTTAATCAAAAAAGCAAATAATCACCTTGATGTGATTGAAATTGATGAGCCATTATATTATGAGGGTGATGAAGAGTTGACAAATTCAAAATCAAAAACTTCATTATCGGATTCTAATTTAAATAAAATTAATCCAAACAAAAATACAAAAAGTAATGTCAAAAATATTAGAAAAAAAATTAATAAAGGAAAAGATTTAAAATCATCAAAGAAAAATAGCAAAACTAATGGTAAAGTTTCTTCTAAAAAATCTAAAAAATCAAATAGTTCTATCAAAAATCAAGTTTTAAGTTCTATTAGAAATGGAATAGGAAAATCAAATACAAAATTCAATAAACACAAAGGAAAATAAAAATGAATATACAAACCTTATTCGATCAACAACCTGTCATTGCTGGATTATTAGTTTTTGTTATTATTTTTGTTGTAATTATTATTCCATTTTTAATAATTTTAATTGTGAAAAAAATCAAAAATAAATCTTGAAATAAATCTAATTCTTCAATTTCTAGTTCTAAAGAAAATATTGAAACAAATTTTAAACAAGAATCATTAAATACTAATAATATTCTAAAAGAAGAAAAAAAAGAAATCACTAAATATTATGTTGTAGATTTTAATAATAAAGGAAATTTACAAATAAAAAATTTAACTGATAATTTTATAATTGATAATCCATCAAAAAATGATTTTTTGAATATTTTAGATGAAAATAACAAGAATGAAAAACTAATTTTACCTATTGATAATATAGAAATTGCAATTGATAAAAATAATAAAAATAAATATATTACTTCATCAAATGTAAAAGATAAAAATTTATTTATTTTTAATCTATTTTTAAAACATATGAGTTCTATTGAAGCTCCTTGAGCCACATCTAAATTTATTTAAAATACTGTTAAATTTACAAAATATAAAATTACCAATTTCAATACCAATATTTTCCTTGTATCATAATTTTATCATTTATCAAAGTTTAAATATTGGATGAGTGT
>CASDWL010000063.1 GCA_949284615.1 uncultured Mycoplasma sp. | reverse complement strand
TTAAATAATTAAAAAATAAAATTATTATAAATTGTTTATAATTTTTTTCTTTGTTGTTATATAAAGTTTCATAAGTTTTATAAACCTCTTGAAATGATGAAAACACAACATGTTTTTTGTAAACAGAAAAATTTCTAATAACAGAATATTGTTTAGGTAAATTTACATAATTTACATTTTTAGTTGAATAAATTTTAGATAAAACTATGATTGTATCATCATAATTAATATTATTTTCTCATCTTATATTATGTTTTTCAATGTATTCTTGATTGAATATTATAGTTGACGGGGTTGTGCAAAAATATTTTGTTCTTCATAAAAAACCCATTGAAATTTTCTTTTTATTTTCGTCTAATATAGGCAAACGGTAAAAATCTTTATATATATCAAATTTAAACTTTTTTAAAAAATAAATAAATTTTTTTGTTGCCATTTCATAATAATCAATAAAAAATAATCAAGATCCTCTTTGAAAATCTAATGATAAGTTTCTAATTTGTGATGATGTTAATCTTTGTTCAGTTTGATAAAAAACTATATTATATTGAGATAATGTATGAATATAATCATAAATTTCTTTTTTTAAAATATCATTAGATGTGTAATTATTAATAACAACAAATTCTACATTTTTTGCTTTGTTATCTAATAGGAAAAAAGATTCCATACATTTTTTTAATTTATCACAATCATTATCTGAACTTATAATAATTGAAATTATTGGTTTTCTTTTATTTGTTATTGTTAAATCCATAATATTCATAAATATTTTATTAAAATATATGAACAAATGAATCAAATTGATAAAAAGTTTTATGAATTAATCAATTCTACAAAATATAAAGAAATAATTAATGAAATTTATAAAAATAAAAATGCTTTACCTGATAAAACAAATATTTTTAAAGCATTTGAACTATGTCCTTTATCTCAAACAAAAGTTATTATTTTAGGTCAAGATCCTTACTATACAAAGGGACTTGCAGATGGTCTAGCATTTAGCACTCATTCTTCTAAAAGACCTAAAACACTTCAAAATATTTTTTTGGAAATTCAAAGAGAATATCCTAATTCTATATTTGAAACAAATAATTTAGAAAATTGAGCTAAACAAGGGATTTTATTATTGAATAATACTTTAACTGTAGAAATAGATAAACCATTAAGTCATAAAAAATATTGAAAAGATTTTACAAAAGAAATTATTGAATTAATTAATAGATATAAGAAAAATGTGATTTTTGTATTATGAGGAAATGAAGCCATGAAAGTTATGCCATATATAAAAAATTATCATTTTATTCTTTCTTCTTCTCACCCTTCACCATTGTCTGCTAATAAAAGTTTTTTTGGGAATAATCATTTTATTTTAATAAATAAATATTTAAAAGAAATAAATGAAAAAGAAATTAAATGAAGTTTATACAAAAATAACAAAATTTAAAATCAAATATCAAACAGCTATGCAACTTGCAATCCCTAAAAATCATGGAATAATTGCAAATGAATAAAAAGTTGTTTTTACTTTTATGTTACCTTGAATTATTTCATCAGGAGTTAAAGTTTTCTTAATTTTATTATATTTATCAATTCTAGATTCTCCTATAAAAACAGTTAATAACATTAAAGCAGAAATAATTACAAGACCAAATGTGAACATGATTCTTGATATTGTTTGGAATACTTCTACTGAATAATATGGCTCTCCACCATTGGTTGCTTTAAATATGGAACCAATAATTTCCTTGGTAGCTCAATCTGATATACCAATTCCTGAAGGAATAATAAAATTTAAAGCATTAATAGATCTTATCATTGTATTTCCAGCAATCATTTTTATACTTGATATTAATAAATCACCTTCTAAGAAATTTCCTATTAAAGCACATATAACACCTACATCAAGTATTTTTATAATTAAATATAATCCTAGAACTTCAAGGAAAATTAATATATTTTTATAAAATTTATTATCATAAAAAATTTTCTTAGTAGCTATGTTAATATTAGTAAATTCATATTTTAATTGCGATCCTCTTTCTAAAGATGATTTTGAAACAATAAATGGCATTCATTCAATTAAATGATTTATTTTTTTAGCTATAAAGTTTGTTAGTCTGCTGCTAAATGTTAAAAGAGAAATCATAATTGCTGCTATTCCATCTAAAATAGTCCCTATAATAACAAGAGCAATAATAATTGGACCTTGTTCTTGATTTAAAATATGACCATAAAAATTAACAAAACCAATTGGCATAAATATCAATGAAAACACAATAAAGCTAATCTGAGTGAATAATGATTTGATTAAGAAAATTGCCCCAATTGAAGAATTAGATATTTTTTTTCTTCTTAAATATCAATAACCCACACTTTCTCCACCATAAATTAATGGAGTAATTGAAGAAATGCATATTGAAATTATCGATGACATTCATAAATGCCTTAATTTAACTTTTTCATTTAATTTACTCAATAATAATTTATCAATTAAGCTATGCATTCAAATATAAAAAGATATCATTAATAATAAGAATGGAAGTAAATAAGCAAAATCTCTTTGATTCTGTAAAAACAGTAAAAGATTATTTCATAAATCTCTATCACCACCTAAAACAAATATAAACATTAGCATTGCTAAAATAATAAATAAAATTACTAAGATACTATATTTCAAAAATCCATATCATGAAAATTTACCGACATTGAAAGTTTCTTTTAAAGAATCTAACTCACTTTTTATTTTCTTTTCTTTAATAATTAAATTCATAAATTTATTTTCAGCATCAATAGTTTCACTCTTATCATTATCTCAAACTGATATCGTAGAAATTAGTTGATTAATATTTCTATGATATTCAAAATTTATAACAGATTTGTCTTCTAATACAATTTCTAAATTCATAGAAGGGTTTTCATTTTGATTGAATTTCACTATTTTTAAATTATTAATGGTTTTCATTTTTTTAACTCTATTAAAAAATGAATTAGTATTTTCAATATCAATTTTTTCTTTTTTAGAATTAAAATAAAATATTCCATTAGATTGGTATATTTGACTTAAAACTTGATATAAATTTCTATTTTCTTTTTTAAAGTATGAAATTAAATTTAAAAAGAGACTTATATTAATAATAGGATCAGAACATAACGAAGTATTAATTTGAGAAACAAAGTAATTACTTCCATTGGTTGCCAAAAATATTTTATCTTTTATATCTTTATTATCATAATCAATTAAAGTTTCATATTCTGCAACCTTCATTTTGTTTAAATTTGCATAATACTTAATATATTTACTTGCTAAATTTGAACAAAAAACACTTTTATTATGTACTTCGTTTTTTTGTAATTTTTCATAATAAATATAAAGAATACTTAAATCATTTAAAGTTAAATATTTTCATCTTCTTTTATGTTTAATAAGAATTTCAAAATTATTAATATCAGCATTAAAATTGATAATCACATCTTTATTTTTATTCTTAAAGGATAATAATGACTTTCTAGTTACTTTGTTTTCCTTATTTGGTATGTTTTTTCAATTTATATAATCACAATAAGCGCCATTAGCTTTTAGTAAATGAATTATTGAGTCAGAATTTACATGAAATGGATTTGATATTAATACATTTAAATTATGTCAATTGCTAGCACTTTTAGATACTTGTTCAAAATATTTAACCAATAAATTTTTTTCAGAAATAGTTGGAATATTATTTTGAGATGTTTTTAAACTCAAAAAATTTGTTTCAGAAATTAAAGCATTTATTTCTCTAGAATTTTTAGAATTTAAAAGTGAGCCATTATGATCAAAAAAAGATATATAATGCATATTTTTCTGAATATGATTAGAAAACGTAACAACATATGAAAAATTGATTTTACTTTTTTGAGCTGTATAAATAGCCATTGCATTATTTAATGGTTGATTTTCATAATTAAAATAAGTTTTTATATTATTTTCAATTAATTCTGATGCAAAAACTTTTGCAAACATTATTCCTTGTAATGATCCATCATGAGATACAAAAATACTACCTTTATTATTAT
>CASDWL010000062.1 GCA_949284615.1 uncultured Mycoplasma sp. | reverse complement strand
TTTGTAATTCATTTATTAAGGTGTCGCAATTATTTATGTGTAAAGATACATTTTGTATTGTGATACTAATTGAATGACTCATTATTTCGTTTCTCCATTTCTTCAATAATAATTTTTAATTTGCTATGATAATCATTTAAAAATTCTAAAGATGATTCTAATAAAGTATCTTTAAACATAGTTTCAGAACTATGAGCAAATTTATTTCTTTCATCTTTAATTCATCGCAATTTTTCTATTGTGTTTTTATTTAATATTTTCTTTTCTTCAATAATTTTTAAATTATCATGTAATGAGGATTTAGTATTTAGATTATTGCTTAATTTTCGCAAGAATTCATCTAACTTTCCTATGATTTGTTTGGACATAAGATTATAAATCTCTTCTATGATTAAATCTTTATTTTCCTTTATTAATTGATTATATTTAGACTCTAACTCTTTATATTTGTTTTCACTTTCAGTAAAAAATACTTTTTCCCTTTTATTAATAGCTTCTTTAATTAAATTTATATTATTAGAATTTTGTAATCTAGTTATTTCATTAATAATTTCTAAATCATGTTTTACTTCTAATGATGGATTATTTAAATCATTAAGGCTGAATCCATATTCATTAAATAAATAATTTATTTTATTTATTCCATTTATATCTGAATTTTCAAATGAGTGTATTGAAGAAGAAGTTAAAATATTTATTATTTTAATATTATTGATATTTGCCATTTTTTGAAAATCATTAATATTTATCAAATCACTAAATATTCATTCAGATTTAATTTTATTAATATATTCAAAATTATTTATTATAAATTTTTTGTAATTATTTATTTGAGATAGTTCAATATAATTTTCTAAAATATATTTTTTTATAATTTCTTTTTGATTGACATCATCAATTTTGGTTATTCAATCAACTCAATCAATTACATCATATGTTTCTTGAATTATTTTCATTAATTGAATTTCATTTTCTAAAATTGAATAATATATTTTATTCATATTAAATACAAGCAAATCATTATTATTTATTTGGAATTTTTCCTGTTTTAGATAAAATAAACAAACTTGCTTTTTATATATACCTATATTATTTAATTGATTATTCATTTTTTTATTATTTTCAATAAAGTTGGAAATTAAATTATAATCATCAAAATTTAATATTGGATTTTGATTAGTCAAATTACTTATTGGGAGAAATTCTATATTTTTATTATTAATATTTTGCTCAAAATATTTTAAAATTATATTCAGCGTATCCAATTCTTCCATTCTAGCTATGTATTCATAAAATTTTTTATCAGGAATGTTAATAACATTATTTTGTAAATCTATCTCTGTGCATTCAAATTGATTATTTCAATCAGAAAAAATAATATTTGTACCCTTTTCATAATCATCTTTATTTATAACTTCTACATCTTTTAAAATACCATCTTTTTTATTATTTAACATTTCCTCAATACATTTAATTTTATTTTCTTCATTATTTTCAATGTTTTTCCTTATTAATATATTGCTAAGATATTTAATATTATAAGTGGAGATATTGGTATTTTGGATTATGTTAGAGGTATTTTGTAAGTCCATCAAAAATTCCATTTGTTTAATTTGATCTTTATTTTCCATTCCATAGAATTTATCATTTTCAATACTTTTTTGAATTTCAGTATGTATTTCTATATCTCCTACTAACAAATCTTTAAATGGTATTGTGTTAGGAAATTTTATTTCATTATTATTCATATTTTTTAAAATATCAAAAATAAATTCAGATCATTTAGTTGAATTTAAATTTAATATATTTTCAAAGTAAGTTCAAATATTTAATGATTTATTATTATTTGAGTAATAAAGAGAAGTTAATAAAATGGCTTCTAATTCTAGCAAATCTCTTGTGTGTCTAAATTTAAAATTCATATTATAAAGAGAATAAGGTTTAATAAAGCTGAATTTCATTATATATCATCTCCATTTCATTTAAATGAAAAATATGAATTATCTGAGTCTTTACATTCGTCATAATATTGTTTAAAAATATATCCATATTTTGGTACATTTAATGATTTTAAATATCCATCAAATGAACCTGCAATAATTAATTTAGATTTAGCTCTAGATATTGCAACATTTATCCTTTCTATCTCTTCTAAAAAACTTAGGTTTCTTTTTTTGAATTCTAAATTTTTATATTTTCCATTTTCAAATTTATTTTGACCTCTTATAAAATCTACAATAATTATTTCTTCTTCCCTACCTTGAAAATTATCAATAGTATCTATTTTTATGTATTTTTTGTATTCAGGTTTTATCAAAACATCTCTATTTTTTTTAATACATTTTTTTGTGATCTAGTTAATGTGATAATTCCAATTTTTTTATTACTTAATTTTTCTAAATTTTGAGATATTAATTTATTAATTAAATTAATTATAATTAAAGCAGAATATTGGTTATACAAAGAATTATTATTTAAATCATCTAAAGAATTATTATTTAAAAATGGAATGCATTTACCTGATTGATCAAAAGAATCAATATTTTTATCATTTGGATATTGAATTTTATGATATTTTTGAAAAAAATCATATTCAAAATTTGAATAATCAATCATGACCAATTCACTATCAAGGTTTTTATTGTTAATTTTCAAATCATATTTATTTTGAATATCAAAAACTTTTATTAATCGTTCATTCTTATCGTATATAATGTTAACTAAATTCAATATTTGTCCTGAAAATCTTCTAGATTCTTGCAAAAATTCATAAGATTTTTCATTAGAGCGAATAAAATTGGAATTTTTGATTTTGGCTACTTGTATTACAAAAAAAGATTTTTTAAATAATTCACTAATATTTGTTTTTGCTATTTTGATTTGTTTATCTCATTGTTTATCATCGAATGTATCATCAATATAATTTAAATTCATTCAATTGTAAACAAATTGAATATAAGATTTAGTTTCATTATTATTAATTAAAAAATTAATTAAATTACTTAAGTCTTCATCTGAATCAAATTCTGAAGAAGGGGGCAATTGGAGATAATCTCCAGATAAAATGGTTTTTTAGATAAAACAATTTTAGATAAAATTTCAGGTGTAGACGATTTAGAAATTTCATCTATAAAATTACCAATTTCAATACCAATATTTTCCTTGTATCATAATTTTATCATTTATCAAAGTTTAAATATTGGATGAGTGTCTA
>CASDWL010000061.1 GCA_949284615.1 uncultured Mycoplasma sp. | reverse complement strand
AGATATGCTCCATCACCAACAGGGTATTTACATATTGGAGGGGCAAGAACAGCACTATTTAATTACTTATTTGCTAAACATAATAATGGAAAATTCATCTTTAGATTAGAAGATACAGATATTTCCAGAAATGTTGTTGATGGAGAAAAATCACAATTAAATAATTTAGCTTGACTAAATATTATCCCTGATGAATCTCCTATAAATCCTGATGAAAAATATGGCAAATATAGACAAACAGAAAAAATTTCTAGATACAATGAAGTTATTGATCAATTATTAAGAGAAAATAAAGCATACATTGCTTTTGATTCTTTAGAAGAATTAGAAGAACAAAGAAAAGAACAAGAATCAAAAGGGATATCATCTTTTCGTTATGATAAAAACTGACTAAAAATTAGCAAAGAAGAAAAAAATAAAAGATTGAATAATAATGAATATTCTATTAGACTTTCTCTTCCTAAAAATAAAATTTATAGTTGAAATGATCTTGTTAGAGGAAATATAAGTGTAAATACAGATGAAATTGGTGATTGAGTTATAAGAAAATCTGATGGGTTACCAACTTATAATTTTGCTGTAGTAGTAGATGATTATGACATGAAAATAACTCATGTATTTAGAGGTGAAGAACATATTACAAATACCCCAAAACAACTTATAGTTTATGATCTTCTAAATTGAACTCCTCCACAATTTGGTCACTTAACTATAATAACTAATATGGAAGGAAAAAAATTATCTAAAAGGGATACTTCTTTGTCTCAATTTATAGAAGATTACAAAAATGATGGTTATATACCACAAGCCATCTTTAATTTTCTAGCTCTTTTAGGTTGAACTTCAGAAGATGCTAAAGAAATAATGTCATTGGGAGAATTAATACAAAAATTTGATTATCGTAGATTATCTAAGTCACCATCTAAGTTCGACATAAATAAAATGAAATGATTCTCAAAACAATATATGAAAGAACAAAGTAATGAATTTTTAATATCTCAAATTAACTTTGATAAAAATCAAGATAAAGCGTGAAAAAAACTATTTGTAGAAACATATAAACAAAGTTGTTGCAATATAAAAGAAATGAAGGATTCTTTAAATATTTATAAACAAGAATTGCCGCCTTTAAAAGATAATAATGAAATTGTAAATCAATTTATAACCTTGTTAAAATTAAAGGACTTTACTATCGAAAATATCCAAGAAGCAATAAATAAAACTAAAGAAATTACGGGTAAAAATGGCAAAGAATTATTTATGACAATAAGAAAGGCTACAACAAACTTAGATCATGGACCTGAATTAGCTAAATCTATATATTTATTTGGTAAAGATGCAATTTATCAAAGATTGGGCATAAAAAATGAAAATTAATTTTAAATCAATTAGAAAAGATAATAACAATCCTGAAAATATTATTCAATTTAGTTCTAGATTAGAAATTGAACAAGAAGGTGGGTTTACATGTCTTATTTTTACCGAAAATAGAGATGGAAAAATAATTACTAATCGTTTAGAATACAATACTGATACATTAAGAATATATAGTGGAATTACTTCATTACATTGCAAATTAAATGAAGCAATTAAAAATAATCTTGTTTTAAATGATCATAGACAACATTTTTATATTTATACAAAAATGATAAATATGGATATAAGTGATGAAAATTATTTGGTTTTTGAATATTTGATTTGTGCTGATAACAAATTTGAACAAAATACTAATATAAGACTTGAACTAAAAATAGAAAAATAATTTTCTATTTTCTAAAATAATACTTTGCTTTATTTCATAAATTTTTAATAGATATTGCTAACTTTGTAGAAATAAATGATTTTTTTATCTCAACATTTTGATATACATTCAATTTGTAATATGATGAATTAATAATTATTCCCGCATGTAAGAAATATGATATATATTGAACAAATAACATAAGATAAAGAAAAGATCCAATAACTCCAAATCTCTCATAATTTAAAAATTTACATATAGATGAAAATAACAAAATGAATAAAATAAGAGGAATTAATGTTGTTAATATTCCTAAATTTAAATAACTTCATTTCAGTCTAATAGGAGAGATATATTTAAATAATAATCCAATTCCTATATAGCCAAAAAACAAAAAATATATAAATAATAATGCATATAATACATATTGATATGCAATAGTATTTGTTATTAATAATTTAATTCATTGCACAACAGGAATAAATGCAATTGATGAAATAATCAAAAATATAGAAATTAATATAACTACAATGATGGATTTCATTCTTTTAACTAGAAAATTTTGTTTATTATCAAATCCATACAATTCAGTAAATGAATCTCTAAATTTAGATATCCCCTTAGAAGCAAATCATATTGATGAAGATAAAAAAATTAAAGTTAACAAGATATTAGCTGCATTCCAATCAGAATTAATAGTAAATAATGTATTAAAACCAGGGATAATAAAAGATAATATTTCATCCATTAAAAAATTATTTCAATTCATATCTATGAAAGCTATTGTAGAAACTACAATAACACTTATTGGAATTATAGAAAAGAATAAATAAAAGGCTACAGATGAAGGTATAAACTTGAATTTAGCAGAAGATAATATTGCATATGTATTATTAGCTGTAATTTTTAATTTAGCATTTGTAATGTTTTTTCTATCAAATGCAAAAATCAATGAAATTCTAATTATTATTTGAACAATTTTAGATAATAAATTATCTTCTTTATAATGTTGAACTTCATAATTTGTTGTTCAAGATATTTTAGATTTAACAAATTTTGCTTTCTTATTTGGTATGGCATTTCAACCAGATAAAATTTTATTTCTTCTCATTATTTTTCTCATTTAATATTTTATCAATTAAATCTACAGTTAAAATTGGATTAGCTTGTCCTTTTGAAACTTTCATAATTTCTCCTGTCATAAATTTGACAGTTTTATCTTTTTGAATAAAATAATCATTTATTAAATATGGATACTTGATTAAAATTTCATCAATTCAATTAATTATAATGTTTTCGTCTGAAATTAATTTAAAACTGTATTTTTCTATCAAATCATTTACAGATAAATTATTATTAACTAATAGCGGAATAATTTGTTTCAATTGTTTTCCAGAAATAATTCCTCTTTCTTGCAATTCTAAACATTCTTTAATGTTTGATGGTTTTAAGTTTATTTCAGAAATTTTTTGATTTAATTTTTTTTCCAAAGGTATTATTTCAGAAAAAAATATTTTGACACTTTGAGAAAGATCTTGATATTTTATTTCATCTATAAATCTAGCATAATCTATATTGTTAATGATTTGATCACAAAAATTCTCCGGAACACCAAAACTTAAATATCTTTTTTTCATTTCTTGAGGTAATTCATTAATTTTAATGCTTTCTATTCATTGCTTATCCAAAATAATTACAGGAATATTTGGATCAGGAAAATATTTGTAATCAATAGCATCTGTTTTTTTTCTCATAGTTACTGTTTGTAACAAAGATTCATCAAAATTTTTAGTTTCTTGTTCTATTATTTCATTATTCATAATTTTTTTTATGTGCAAATTATATTCATATTCAATTGCATTTTTAACGTTGTTTAAAGAATTTAAATTTTTAATTTCAACTCTAGTCCCAAACTCTTTAGAACCTAACATTCTAACTGATAAATTAATATCAGCTCTTAATGAACCTTTTGCCATAATTGCATCTGAAATATTCAAAAATCTAACAATTCTTTGTATTTCTTCAATATATTTAACTGCTTCATTGGCTGTTTTAATATTAGGTTGTGAAACAATTTCAATTAATGGAACTCCTGACCTATTATAATTAATAAAAATTGATCCATCTTGATATTGTTGTCTAGCTGTGTCTTCTTCAATATGAATTCTTTCAATTAATATTTGTTTCTTTCTACTATTTATATCAATATCCACAAATCCATTTTTACCAATTGGTCTAAATTGTTGAGTTATTTGATATCCTTTTGGTAAATCTGTGTAAAAATAATTTTTTCTATCAAAATGCAATTCATTATCTATGCTCATGTTCAATGCTTTTGCTAATTTAATTGCTTTTATAACCACATCTTTATTAATTGTTGGCAATGTTCCAGGATACCCTAAATCAATTGGAGAAATTAAAGTATTGGGTTTTGCATTGAAATTGTTTTCAATTGCACTAAACATTTTAGTTTTAGAATTTATTTCTAAATGAATTTCTATACCAATTATTAATTCGAAATTTTTAATCATTAGTTTCTCCTATAATTTTTTCAAAATATAATGCAAAAGACAATAACTCTTTATCATTATATATTTTAGTTTCCAATGATATATTGAACGGCATATTTTCATGTTCTCCTAATTTCATACCTAAGGATGGATTGCCAACTAAGTTAGATGAAGTTAAAATATAATCCATATATTTATAATCTTTTGTTTTATTTGAATTATCTTTTTTTGGAGCAACTCTAGGTGCAGAAGGGAAAATTAAAATATCATAATTTTCATATATTTTATTAAATCAATTGCTAATCAATCTTCTGACTTTTTGAGCTCTAACAAAATATTCTTGTTGATTATTTTTTTCTAAATAAAATGACCCTAAAATTAATCTTCATTTTACCATTTCACCTAAATTTTTTGTTCTAGTGTTAAATATTATTTCCTCTCAATTATCTCCTTCTTCTCTATTGCCAAAACATATTCCTGTTAAATTTGATAAATTAGATGATGCTTCTGAAAAAGATATAATGTCATAAACAGTTTTTATTGCATTTAAAAGTTCTTCGTTCGGTTCAATTTTAACTATTTCTATATTTTCTTTTACTAATTTATCTAATAATTTCTCATATGCTACTTGAACATATTCTTCTAATAAATTAAAACAATTTAAATATGCAACTTTTTTAGGTTTTTTTATTGTTACATCATTAACATTAATATTTAGAGATGTTAAGTCATATTTATCTTTACCAAATAATAATTGAGCTATAATTATACAATCATTTACTGAATGATTAAATCAGGCTACTGTATCCATAGAAGAAGCATAAGAAAATAATCCATATCTTGAAACAGCACCATAAGAAGGTTTGAAACCTATTTTACCTATATTAGAAGCTGGTAATCTTACTGAATCTCCTGTGTCTGAACCTATTGCAAATCCAATATTTTCAGTAAATGTTGCTGCAGAACCTGAAGATGATCCTCCTACATAATATTTATTATTTTTAGGATGAGATATTATTCCTTTATTAGAAAATGTTCCTGTTCCTCCTAATCCAAATTCATCCAGATTAGTAGATGCAACTAAAGTTGCTCCATTATTTAACAATTTATCCAAAATTGTCGCATTATATCCTGCTATAAAATTTTCTAAAATGTTAGATGAAGCATCTGAAATGTTATTTTTTTTAGCATAATTACTTTTTAAAGTAAAAATGACATTAGATAATATCCCTTTATTTTCATTTAAAGTATTATAAATTTCTGTAACTGCATTATTATTGTCTAACTTCAATTCTTCAATTGCTTTTAAAAAATTACCTTTATATTTATATTCCATTATTTTAAAGTCCTTTTAACAATTATAAATTCTTCATTCTTTTCTTTAGCATTTTCTAAAGCTGTTTGTTTATTTAATTTTATTTCTAAATCAATTTCATCAGATCTTAAAAAAGAAATTGGTGGACTTATTCTAGTTAATGGTTCTACATTGGTTACATCAATTTTTTTTAATTCTTCTAATCTATTTATAATATTTTCAAATTCTTTTTCTAGATTTTTTATAAATGTTGAATCAACATCAATATAAATCTTTTTACCTATTTCTTGAAAGAAAAATTTATCCAGTTTTAACATTTTATACTCCATTATTTGTCACTTTTTTCTGTATCGTCTTCATCATTTTTTTTATTAATATTCAATAATGTTTTTGTATCCATAATTGCATCAACTTTGGTTGTTTTATTTAATCTAACAAATTTATTTTTATATTTCAATTTTATTTTTTCTTTTGCCAATTGCTCTTCTAATAAATGTTTTAGTTCTTCTGCTGATAATTCTGAAGTATCGAAATTTAACTCTTTCATATCAATTGCTACTTTACCTTTTAAAATTGCCAAGTTACGATTTAAATCATTAATTCTTTTATTTTGGATATTGAATTTTATTAATAGATTTATCATAATTGCTAATGTAATGACAAACATCATTATGAATATAATAACTAATCAAGATCAATAAGTTTCTTCGCCGTTTGTATTGTTAGGAAATCTAAATATATTTGTTGCTATTCATTGAAAAAAATTGTAATTCTCATATGGGAAAGAAGGTTGAAATTCTTTTACAATTCCTAATATTAGTAAATATACAAAAATTACTAAAAATAAAATGTTAATTGCCAATCAATTAACTATTAATGAAGTAGATGAATTTTTTTTTCTAAAAATAAATCCAAATCAAACAAATGAAAGAATTGTTATTATTAGAAAAAAAATTGGAATTGCAATATTCAAATAAATCCTTTCTTTACAATAAATGTGCCACTTTATTATTAAATTATAATGGATTATTAATACTTATTTAATCCATTTCTTTTTATATAAGGCAAAACAAATATTGCATATATGTATAATTTAAATTTCATTTCTATTTTCTGTCTTAAATTTTTTAAACTATAGTCTCTATTGAAAGATTTGATTTTAACTTCTATATAATTAGGTTTTTTATAAATTAAATTTAAAAAATTTTGTGGATTCATATTAAAACCAAATAAATATTTCATAATATCAAAGGAATTTTCATTATATATTCTAAATTTTGTATATGGATCGTAAACTTTTTTTCCTATAGAAAATAAAATGTATTTTTTATTTTTTTTAAAATTATTAAATTTAGTAAATCTAGATGCAAAAACAATTGATTTT
>CASDWL010000060.1 GCA_949284615.1 uncultured Mycoplasma sp. | reverse complement strand
TTATAATATTTATATATAAATAAAGGAGATTTAAAATGTCAACAATTAATGATTCAAAAATATTACTAACCAAAGAAGCTATTAAAGAATTAAAAGAAGAATTAAAAACACTTATTGAAGTAAAAAGACCAGAAGTAATTCAAGAAATTGTAGATGCAAGAGCTCAAGGAGACTTGTCAGAAAATGCTGAATATGAAGCAGCTAGAGAAAAACAAGGAATCATTGAAGATAGAATTGCTGAAATTGAAAAAACTTTAGAAAATGCTCAAGAAATTAAAACAAGTAAAAAAGATATTATTTCAATTGGTTCTATTGTAACTATTAAAAATAAACTTTCAAATCAAAAAGAGACTTATTCAATTGTTTCTACTTATGAATCAGATCCATTTGAAAATAAAATATCTAATAAATCTCCATTAGCTTTATCATTAATTGGTAAATCAAAGGGAGATGTTGTTATTGTTGAAGCTCCAACAAAATATGAAATTGAAATTTTGGAAATTAAATAAATAATAGTCAATATGAAGAATGACAAAAAAGATATTATTACCATAATTAACCATTTAAAAAATGCAGGTTTTGTTTTTCAATCTTCTGAAATTTATGGAGGTCTAGCAAATACTTGAGATTATGGACCATTAGGAGTTTTATTAATTAATAATATTAAAAAAACCTGATGAAATCAGTTTGTTCTAAAAGAAGAGAATAATGTAGGAATAGATTCTAAAATACTTTTAAATCCTAGTGTATGAAAAGCATCGGGACATATTTCAAATTTTACAGATTTATTAATCGAAAATAAAATTAATAACAAAAGATATCGAGCAGATCATATATATGAAGAAATTACATCAAAATCATCGACTTCTTTTTCAACATTAGATGAATTAGAAGAATGAATTAAAAATAATGTTAAAGAATATGATGGTTCAAAAACTGATTGATCAAACATTAAAAAATTTAATTTAATGTTTAAAACAAATCAAGGTGTATTGGAAGATAAGAAAAATGAAATATATTTAAGACCTGAAACAGCTCAAGGAATATTTATTAATTTCAACAATGTCCAAAGATCGATGAGATTAAAACTACCTTTTGGTATTGGTCAAATAGGTAAGTCATTTAGAAATGAAGTGACTCCTGGAAATTTTATTTTTAGAACAAGAGAATTTGAACAAATGGAATTAGAATTTTTCACTTATCCAGGACAAGATGAAGAATTTTATGATTATTATGTTTCAAAGTCAAAACAATTTTTACTTTCATTAGGTCTTAAAGAAGAATCAATAAAATTAAGAGTACATGATGAAAAAGAATTAGCACATTATTCAAAAGGTACTACTGATATTGAATTTAATTTTCCTTTTGGTTGAGGAGAATTAATGGGAATAGCTAATAGAACTAATTTTGATTTAGAATCACACAATAAATTGGCACATGAAAAATTAAGATATTTTGACCAAGAAAAACAAGAATGAATAGTACCATATGTAATAGAACCATCAGTTGGTGTTGATCGTCTTTTGCTTGCAATTATTGTTGATTCATATGTAGAAGAATCAGTAAATGATGAAACTAGAGTTGTTATGAAATTAAATTATAATCTTTGTCCATATAAAGTTTGTGTTATGCCACTTGTTAAAAAACAAGCAGAATTTGCTAAAAAAATTTTTCACTCATTAATTGAACAAGATATTATGGCAGCATATGATGAAGTGGGTTCAATAGGTAAAAGATATAGAAGACAAGACAGCATTGGAACTTACTGATGTATAACATATGATTATGATTCGATAAATGATGATTCAGTAACAATAAGACATAGAGACACTATGGAACAAAAAAGAATCAAAATTGCTGATATAGTTTCATTTATTTTAAATAATAAATAAATTAAAGGAGGTTTAATGAAGAATATCAAAATAAATGATTTAATTGAAAAAGTAAATATTGTTGATATTATTGAAAATTTTTCTAAATTAACAAAATTTGGTTCTTCATTAAAAACTCTTTGTAATGTTCATGGAGATAAAACTCCATCATTATCAATTAATCCTAAGAAACAAATATATAAATGCTTTGTTTGTGATCATGGAGGTAATGCTTTAGATTATCTGATTTGAGCACAAAAATTTTCTTATAATGATGCTGTTGAATATTTAATTAAAGCTTCAGGTCAAAATGTAGAAGATTTTGAATCATTATTTCACAATAGAAAACCTAGAAGTGAAAAAGAAAATAAATTATTAAAAGTATTATTAGAATCTAGTGATATATTTAATTATTATTTAAATATATATTTAGATGATTCTGAAACTGAAATTAAGAATTTTATTAATAAAAGAAAATTAACAAAAGATGTTATTGATAAATTTAAATTAGGTTATGCACCTAAAATTGACAAAAATAATGATTATATTAGCATTTTGGAGAAAAAAAATAATGACAAATCTACATTAATTAATGCTTCAATATTGAATGATAATGGAACACATCCATTCTATATTGATCGTTTAATTTTTCCTATATTTGATGAAGACAATAATATTGTTGCTTTGAGTGGAAGAAAAATAAATGATAACAATGATTCTTTGCCAAAATATTTAAATTCAAAAGAATCATTAATTTTTAAAAAATCATCTATTATCTATAATTACAACAATGCTAAAAAATTTGATTCTATTATTATAGTTGAAGGTTTTATGGATGTTATTTCTTTAGTCAAGTTAGGTTATGAAAATGCAATAGCATTGATGGGTCTTAATATATCTAGTGGAATTATTCAAAAACTTAAAAATCATAAAGAAATATTGTTGTGTTTAGATAATGATCAGGCTGGTCAAAATGCCACAATGAAATTAATTAACATATTTTTAATTAATGATATTAAGTTGCATATTATTGTGAATAAGGAATCAAAAGATGTTGATGAAATTATAAATTCAGAAAATGGTGAAGAAAAAATAAAATTAATTTTTAATAATAAAATTAAGCCTATAGATTTTATTTATGATTTTTATACAAAAAGCATAAAATCTAATAATTACGATCAAATTAAAGAAATGATCATAAGCATTTCAAATTATGTTAAAAATTTAGATCAATTTATTCAGCTAGATTTGATTAATAGAATTTCTTCTCAATATAACATTGAGAAAGAAATTGTTTCTAATTATTTTAAATCAAATACGAATGTGGTAAAATCAAATAATGATAATATAAATGTCCAAAATGGATTAGAAAAGAGTTTAAGTAAACCCATAAATATTAATAAAATATTAATATCTATATGACAGAACCCTTCATTTTTGAAGTCTCAAAATATATTAAATGTTAATTGACCTGAAGCAAGATATAAAAAAGTTTATGATGATATTGTGAATTATCACAATAATCAAATACCTTTATCAAAATATTCAAAAGATTTTTTAGATGATAAATCCAATAGTTTATTTTCAAAAGAATCTCTACCTAAAGATTTAATTTCTTTTGATGAACTTATCAATAGATCGAAAAAGGATTTTAAAAAAAATAAACTAGATTATATAGATCAATTAATTAATAATTCTAAAGATGATGATCACATTGCAGAATTATTAAAAATCAAAATGAGTATTAAATCTAGAAAGGATTAGTAAATAATTATGACTAAAAAAAACAAAGTAAAAAATAATAAAAAAATCTCAAATTCTTCTATTGCTAAAGATAAAAAAGAATCTTTAAGTACTAGAAAGAATTCTACTAAAATCTCAAAAGAATCAAAAGAAAAAGATTTAAAAATAAAAGAAAAAGAAACTAAAAAAGCTCCTAAGAAAAAAGAAACAAATAAAAAAGAAGAAAAAATTGCAAAAAAAATAAATAACTCTATAAGTGATAAAAAAAATAAATCAAAAACCAAAAGTTCAAATGATGAATTAGATTTTTATGATAGTTTTGATGAAACAATCGAAAAAGATTTTAATGATATTGAAGATGAAAATATATCTTTAATTGTTAACCTTGTTAACAAAGAATTAAAAAACAAACAAAAAAAAGATAAAAATAAAAAATCTTTAACTCAAGATGAAGTAATGAAATTATTTGAGAAAAAGAAAATAGATATTTCAGAAGAAGTTGATGAAATATTTAATATTTTAATATCAAAACAGATAATAAGTGATGAAATTGAAAGTGAACTTGGGGAATTTGTAGATGAAAAACAAATTTATAAAGAATTATCATCAAAAAAACAACTTGATACTGATACTAATGAATTCATGGATGAATATACAGATGAAAATGATTTTACAGATATTAATGATTTAGTTCAAGATGATAAAAAAATAAGTGATGATGATTTTGATAGCGGTGATGAATCTTATTACTATTATGATAATGATCTTGATGAAGAAATTTTTGATGATGAAGAAGAAGAGTCTGATCAAAATGAATTTATCTTTGAAGATTATGCAAATGAAGATATAGCTTTTATTAATAAAAAAGAAGAAAGAAAAATTCAATCTGCAGATTTAGTAAATAAACTATCAGAAACAAATGATATTGTTAAATGATATATGAGATGAATAGGTAAATATGGAAATTTACTTTCTGCTGAAGAAGAATTAAAACTAGCAAAAGAAGCAGAACATAATACAAGAAAAGGAAAAAAAGCTAAAGATGAATTAATAAAAAGAAATTTAAGGCTTGTTATTAATAATGCTAAAAAATATAAAAATAGAGGTCTATCTTTTATTGATTTAATTTCTGAAGGTAATTCAGGTATCATGAAAGCCGTTCAAAAGTATGATTGAAGAAAAGGATTTAAATTCTCAACATATGCTACATGATGGATTAGACAAGCAATCACTAGAGCTGTTGCTGATCAAGCAAGAACTATTAGGGTGCCTGTTCATATGGTAGAAACTATAAATAAAATAGTTAAAATTAGAAGAGAATTACAACAAGAATTAGGAACAACACCTACAGATGAACAAATTGCAGAAAGATATGGTGGAGATTTTACTGCAGAAAAAGTTAGATATATTAGAAGAATTAATAATGATCCAATATCTTTAGATAAAACTATAGGAAAGGGTGAAGATTCATCAATTAGTGATTTTATTAATGACAAAAATGTTATAAATCCAGTAGATTATGCAGCTCAAGAACAATTGTCTAACATTTTAAATGAACTTATGAATGATGCTTTAACAGAAGAAGAAAAATATATAATAAAAATGAGATTTGGTTTTGGAACAAATGAAAAAGGTGAAACAATTAGAGTACATTCATTAGAAGAAATTGCTCGTGATCGAGGAACAAGTAAAGAGAAAATTAGACAATTAGAAGGTAAAATTTTAAGAAAATTAAAACAACCTCAAAAAATTAAAAAATTAAAAGAATTTTATAAATATGAAAATTAATTAAATAAATATAAAAAAACCTAGCATTTGCTAGGTTTTAGATACTAAGAATTCTGAAGACAAAATTTTTATTAAAACAATTAAATTTTCGAAACATCAATTATATTTATTTTAAAAAAAATGGAATGTCATCTTCATCTTTGTTTCCTTCACTTACAATAAGATTGTCATCTAGATTGTTGTTTTCAATAGAATCATTTTCATTAGATAGGTCAATTTCATTTGTAATATAACCATTCATTTCATTTTCTAATGTATTTCCAATTTTTAATAATATCTCTTGAGATTTTTGTAATAAATCTTGATTATTATTAAAAGATTCTTTTCTAATAATAGTATTAAAAGTTGATATTAATGATATTCTAATTTCATTTACTAATTTTTCATCAGTTTTCAAAGATAATAATATATTTGGTTGATCAGTTCTTATTTTTTTTCTTATTTCTTTTTCAACTTCTTCTATTTGTTTGGCAGTAAAACTAGGATCTGCAATTATTGTCATAACAATATTTTTTGAATCATAAAATTCAGTATCAATAATCTTGGAATTAGTAACTTGGTTTACAGCTCTAATTATTTTATTTTTACCTATTCCTGAACCAAAACCTATATATGATTCTTTTTTGTTTCTTAAGCAATCTAAAACTTCACTTCAAGAAACTTTAAAATCTAGATTGTCTGAAAATAAGTTAATAAAATAAATTAAAGTATTTTTTAACAATTTATTAATTAATTTGAATATGTCATTAGCTGCAATATCTGGATAATTGTTTAAAATTCTGTTATTAGAAATAGGGATTAATACATCAATATTTTCTTTTAATTTATTTAAACCTGCTAAAGCATTAACTTCTTTTACTATTCCTTCATAAGAAAATGGAGAAGTAACTACTGCAATAGTTAGAATGCCCATTTCTTTAGAAATTTTTGCAATAAACGGTAACGCTAAAGTTCCAGTCTTTCCACCAAATCCTGAACATAAAATCAAAACATCAATATTAGAAAAATTATTTTTGATCAATTCTAATGATTCTCTTATAGCATTATTTACTATATGTGCATCATCAAAGTTTTGTTCATTAATATCTTCATTACAATTTAATAGAATTGATGAATTATGATCATAATTTTCTAATGAATTTTTATTATTGTCAATATAAATAAAATTTATATTAGGATTTAAAATAGTATTATCATTTTTGACAATATCTACAATTTTACATCCTGTTCCACCTATACCAACAACAGCTATATTCATTAAATAATTATTTTATCCTTTCTATATTGTAGAAGCACTAATATTTTTTACTGGAGATCCTTCAACAAATAAACTATTTTTAGGATAATAATTATAATTTGTATTGTAATAAATATTATCTGTTTTTAGATTATTTAAAGTATCTATGTAAAATCGAAAATTTTTTGAATATACATATGAATTATTTCATTCATATATTGATTCATTATTATTAACCATATTAATTTTTATTTTATTGTTATCAAAATATTTAGAGCAATATTGTTTAATGTTATTATCTTTAGATAAATATCCAATGAATTTTAATTCAATTCTATTGTTAATCCAATTATTGTTGATCTTTGATTCTGTCATAATTTTATTTGCTTGAATGCAAATTGATTTTAGAAATGATTTTATTACATCAGAAATATTTGATTTAGTAATACTTTTAGAAATATCTTTTTTTATTGAGTGAGAAAAATAAATATTTCTGTTACTGTTATTATTGTCCAAGTCTCCATAACAATCAAGCAATTTTTTTGCTTCATAATTAGAAATGTTAAAATCATTAGCAATTTTATCAATTAGATTTGAAAATGAATAATCTAACTTATTAGTTTTAATTACTATGTTGTTAATACTTGTTATCAACATTGTTTTGTTTTTTTTGATAGCAATTCCATAACTTAATTTATCAACAAAATCATTATTTGTATTAATTAAATTATTATCATAAACTGCAATCTGAGATTCCAATGCAATTTCTTTAATTTTTACATTAGATATCAAATCAAACAAATCTATAATTCTTTGATAACATTTTTTATCCATATATCTAGTTGTAAATAAAATTCTTAACTTTTTAACTTTTTTATTAAAAGGAAACTGATTAGATTCTTTTTCAATAATTTGATCATTTTCTACATAAAAGAATTTGAATGGAATAATAGATATTAATACTTCTTCATTATTTTTTAAAGATGCACCATGTTTATTTTTATTAATAATTAATTCATAATCATCAATATTTAAAAATTTTTTATCATTGCATTCAATTTTTTCTTCAATAATTTTTGTAGAAAATTCAAATAATTCAGAAGATTTCATAAAATCATCAAAAATGATACCAATTGATTTTATTTTTTTAGATATTTTACTTTCAATTGTTTCAACAATTCTTTTGATAGAACACTTGATGTTATTCTTATTTTTTGAATTGTTATTATCATTGTATTCAGATATCGACTCTTCATGAATATTAATAATATGATCATTGTGCCTTGCAGTTGCAATAATTTTTATATTATTTTGACTTATATAAGCATTTACCATAATATTTTTATTCATAATTTATCCTTTTGTTTTATTTACAAGTGTTTAATTTAGATTTTTTTCAAAATTCTTAATTTTGCACTTTTTGATCTTCTGTTTATAAGAATTTCTTCATTTTTTGGATACATAACTTTAACAGTATATTTTTTAGTCTCCTGAATTGGAATTTTTGGATCATGTTTATCTTTGATTAAATTTCCAAAATAATTTTTTACAATTCTATCTTCAATAGAGTGAAAAGTTATTATTGCTATCACTCCATCATGATTTAATAAGTCTATTGAATCTTTAAGAATGATTTCAAGAGATTCTAATTCATTATTAACAGCAATTCTTATGGCTTGAAACACAGTTTTTGCTGGATTTTTTTGCCTTATAATTTTCGCTGGTAAACAACTTTTAACAATTTCAACTAATTCAAAAGTAGAATTTATTGGTCTATTTTTCACAATTGCATTCGCAATTCTTTTAGGGAATTTTACATCTGCATTATTGATTAAAATATTTATTATTTCTTCTTCTTTTCAATTATTGACAATATCTCAAGCTTTTAACGATTGGTCTTGATTCATTCTCATGTCTAAATAACCATCTTTATTGTAAGAAAATCCACGATCTTGATTGTCGAGTTGAGGTGATGAAACCCCTAAATCTGCAATAATACCATCAACTTTCTTTATTCCTAATTTATTTAATTCATCTTTAAAATTTTTAAAATCTGAATGAATTAATTTGAAATGATTATTAACTTTAACAAGACGGCCCTGAGATTCCTCAATAGCAATTTTGTCTTTATCAAATGCTATTAATTTACCGTTTTTGATATTTTTTAATATAGCTTCAGAATGTCCTGCTCTTCCAAGAGTTAAATCCACATATATTCCATCTGGTTTTATGTTTAATGAATTAATTACTTCATCTAACATAACAGGAATATGCATTATAACTTATATCCTTTTTTAAGCATTTCTGCAGCTAAATCATCAATAGTCGTATCATTTTCCAACTCATTTAATTTCATTTCCAAGTTCTCAGAAGCTCATATTTCTATAATTCTTCCCATACCTACAAATGAAATTGTTTTTTTGATAGCGATAGCCTTTAAAAAATTTTCAGGAATTAAGAAACGACCTAATTTATCTGTTTCTACTTTTATTGTCTTAGAAAGGATAAATCTTTTATATTGTTGAATTTGAGGATCTAATTGATTATTTTGATCAATTTTATCCACAAAATTCTCAAATTCTTGAACATTTCTAATTTCTAATCTTTCTTTAGAGGAAATAGTAAGATAGAAAATATTTCCTAAGTCATTTTTAAAACTTGGAGGTAATACAACTCTATTTTTAGAATCAATATTACGTTCAAATTGACCTATAAACATTTTCACCCACTTTCTACCACTATCACCCAAAATTATACATAATTAGCAAAAATATTGTTTAATTTTTTTTGATTTTCAAATAAAAAATATTGGTAAAAACATACTTTTTTTATAAATATAAATTATTAAATTTATATTAATTACTATATTTGAAATGATATTTTTAAAAAAAATTAAGTAAAACAATTGAAAAGTGGATTTATTATTTAAAACAAGTTGCTACAATATATAATAAATATAAAGATTGTGTAATTTGAAGGAGAAAATATGAAAAAACCAGTAGTTTTATGTGTTATTGATGGTTTAGGTTTAAGAAATGAAGTTCAGGGAAATGGTTTTAAACAAGCTAATACACCAACATTTGATGATTTATTTAAAAATTATCCAAATTCAATCATCCAGGCTTCAGGTGAATACGTTGGATTGCCAAAAGGGCAAATGGGAAACTCAGAAGTTGGTCATTTAAACATAGGAGCTGGAGAAATAGTTTATACAGGATTATCATTAATAGGTAAAGAAATAAAAGAAAATAAATTCAAATCTAATAAATACTTTAAAGAAGTTTTTGATGATGTTAATAAAAATAATTCAACTTTACATTTAATGGGGTTATTATCACCTGGAGGTGTTCATTCATTAGAAGAGCATTTGTTTTTATTAATAGATGCTGCACATGAAAATAATGTTAAAAATGTTTCAGTTCACGTTTTTGGAGATGGTAGAGATGTGGCTCCAAAATCTATATTAAGTTCAATGGAAAAATTAGAACAACAATTAAAAAAATATAATTATAATTTAGCATCAATTTCAGGAAGATTTTATGCTATGGATAGAGATAAAATGTTTGATAGAAATGAAAAAGCTTATCAAGCAATTTTGGGTAAATCTGATCATACATTTAGTTCTGGTATAGATTATGTTAATCAACAATATAAAGAAAATATTAGCGATGAATTTTTAGTTCCAGCAATTAATCCTAAAGCAGATTTTGTTAAAGATGGAAATTCAATTATATTCTTTAATTTTAGACCTGATAGAGCAAGACAATTAACACATTTATTTATTGGTTCAAATGTTTATGATGTTAAACCATCTAAATCAGTTAAAATCAATAAATTTGTTTCTATGATGAAATATGAAGGATTAGATACTATTGTTGCATATTCAGAAATGGAAGTTAAAAATCCTATTGGAAAAGTTATTTCTGAAAATGGATTAAAGCAATTAAGATTAGCTGAAACTCAAAAATATGCTCATGTTACTTTCTTTATGGATGGAGGAATTGACATTGTTTATCCAAACATGGATAAAAAAATGATTGAATCATTAAAAATAGAGTCTTATGCCGATGCTCCTCATATGTCTGCAGAAGGAATTACAGATTATCTATTAGCAAATGGGGAAAAATATGATTTAGTAATTATGAATTTTGCTAATCCAGATATGGTTGGACATACAGGGAATTTAAAATCAACAATAGAAGCAGTTTCATTTTTAGATTCTCAAATTAAAAGAATAAAAGATTGAGTTGAAAAAATAGGGGGAGTATTGTTTATTACAGCTGATCATGGAAATGCTGAAATTACTGAAGATGAAAATGGCAACCCAGCAACAAAACACACTTCAAGTCCTGTTATGTTGATAACTACAGATAAATCATTAAAATTAAAAGATGGGAAATTGGCAAATATTGCTCCAACTATTTTGGATTATATGAATATCAAAAAACCATCTTCAATGAATGAAGAATCTTTAATTGTTAAATAAAAAATAAATAAACTTGATGTAGATTAAAAAAATATATGACGAATATATTAAATAAATGAAAAACAATTTTTTACAATTTAAAATTAAATTTTCCAGAAAATTCTAAAACTTGAAAATTATTTACTTTAACAGCTTTACCAGTAATTTTTTCTTCTTTAATTTTTGCTTTAAATGCTTTTGTAGATAATTTTATGGCAATAAATTTGCCGGGAGGAAATGAATCATTAGCACATGCTAATGCTTGAACTGAAATTCAGTTAGGTATTATTTCTGTTACTACTATTGTAGGGACTTCTTTGTTTTCACAATATGTTGGAAAAAAAGAATGAAACAAAGTTAAAGAAGTAATTAATTTAAGAATGATCTTTGCTCTTGTTATTGCTCTTATTTTTGCTATTCCTTGTATTATTTTTAATGATTTTATGATTAGGCTTATATCAAGTTTTGATGATAATATGTCTAATGATATAAGATTAAATGCAAATAGTTATTTAAGAATAATAGCAATATCTTGAATTATTAATGCTTGAGCATTTACTTTGCAAATGATTATAAGAGAGAAAAATCATGGATTTATTTCTTTATTTGCTGCATCTTTAACTTTAATAGTTAATATAATTTTAAATTCAATTTTTATATATGTCTTAAATCAAGGCATTGTTTTTTTAGCTTATTCAACAATTATTTCTTTATTAATAGAAATATTATTTTTAACAACTTGAATTTGATTTAAGGAAAGAATATTATTTATAAATATTTTTAAAATTTTTAAAATATCAAAAGATATTTTTAAACAATTTTTACATAGAATGCCATCATTTATATTATTTACAATAGGATCTTTAACTATTAATATTAGATTTACTTTATGAAATTTAGGATATGGTGTTTCTTCAGTAGGGAATGATTATTTAAGAATTTCATCTGCTACTATTTTGGGCATCACAGGAATGTTCTTTAATATTTTTTGAACAACATTTGAAGCATTAAGTGCAACAGTAGCAGTTTATGTTGGTGAAGAACTTGGAAATAATAATATAGAACAAGCTAAGAAAAATGCTAAACAATTACAAGGATTTCATCTTGTCATTGGATTATCAATTGGTTTAATTGCTTTAATATTTGCTTTTTTAACTAGATATATGTCATTTTTATCTGAAGGTTATATTAAAGGAATAGAAGAATTTTATCAAGATCCAAATAATTTATTACCACCTAACATAACATTAAATGATGTTATAAATGAAGGTAGAGAAGTTTTTTTAAACAATGTAAGAAATACATTAATTGGAATTATAGTATTTATCCCCTTGTTTGTTTGATTTGTTTCAAGAGATAGAATAATTTCAATAGGTGGATTGACTAATACAGTTGCCACTATAGAAGCCATAACAGGAATTTTTCAATTATTGTGATTACTTATGATAGTTCTTGGTTTGACAAGATTACAAGTATCATTTGCATGAGCTTATTTCATTTTCTTTATTTCAGATGTTTTTAAAATGATTGTTTATGAATTTGTTTATTATAGAGTTGATTGGGCCAAAAATGTTACATTAGAATAATACATTAGAAAATAATACAATTAGGTGTCAAGCATTTTTGCTTGACATATTTTTTTTATGATAAAATTTTATTAAATTTTAAATTGAATAATAATTTAAGGAGGATAAATGGTAAAAATTAGATTAAAACGTATTGGTAATAAATTTAATGCTATATATAGAATTGTTGTAGCTGATGCAAGAGCACCTAGAGATGGAAAATTTATTGAAGAAATAGGATTTTATAATCCACATAACAAAGAATTAAAAATTGAAAAAGAATTAGCTTTTAAATGATTATCAAATGGAGCTCAATTAACAGACGCAGCAAAAGATTTATTTACAAAAGAAAAATTAATTACTGAATACAATAAAAATAAACCTAAAAAAGTAGTTAAGAAAACAAAAACTAGAAAATCTAAAGCAAAAGAAAATACTAAAGATAAAAAACAATCTACAAAGAAACAATCATCTAAATCTAAAAAAGAAGTTGAAAAAAATAAATAGATGAAAATAAATTTTTTAACAATATTTCCTGAATATTATAAAGCTTTTAAAACAGAATCAATAGTTGCAAAAGCAATTCAAAAAAAAATAATTGATATCAATGTTATTGATTTTAGAGAATTCACACCATACAAACATAAAAAAGTAGATGATGAAATTTATGGAGGTGGTTCTGGAATGTTGTTGATGATTGAACCCATTGATCGTGCTTTAGCATCAATTAAAGAAAAATCAAAAATTATTTTGTTATCTCCTCAAGGAAGACAATTTAATCAAAAAATAGCCAATGAACTTGCAAAAGAAAAATCAATAACTTTAATTGCGGGTAGATATGAAGGATTTGATGAAAGAATTTCTAATTTAATTGATGACGAAATTTCTATTGGTGATTATGTATTAACAGGAGGAGAACTACCGTCAATGGTTCTTGCAGATGCAATTATTAGATTGGTACCAAATGTAATTAAAGAAGAAAGTTTTATTAATGATTCATTTCAAAATAATCTTCTAGATTATCCTCAGTATACTAGACCAGCAGAATATAAAGGAATGAAAGTACCTGAAGTGTTATTGAATGGAAATCATAAAGAAATTGAAAAATGAAGAAGAGAAATGGCTATTGCTAATACTCAAAAGAAAAGACCTGATCTTTTAGAAAGGAAAGAAAATGATTAATAATTTAATAGATAAAGTTGAAAAAAAACAAAAACGTAATGATTTACCAAAATTTGAAGTTGGTGATAATGTAAAAGTTCACGTAAGAATTAAAGAAGGAGAAAAAACAAGAATTCAGATTTTTGAAGGTCTTGTTATTGCAAAAAAACATTCAGGAACCAAAGAAACTTTTACTGTTAGAAAAATATCATATGGTATAGGTGTAGAAAGAACTTTCCCAATTCATAATCCTAACATTTCTTCTATTGAAATTTTAAGAAGAAATAAAATTAGAAGAGCAAAATTATATTATATGAGAAACTTAAAAGGTAAATCATCAAGACTTAAAGAAATTAGAATTAAAAAAAATAATTAAATTATTATGAAAATTAAAAAAATATTATTGAATAGTAGTTTAATATTTTCTAATCTTTTCTTTGTTTCATTTACTATCTCTTGTGGGACTACCTCAAGTGATTTTAAAACAATGTCTTGATCATTTGATATAGATAAGATCAAAAAAGAATCTGCAGATTATGAAACTTTTAATAATGAAATGATTTCTATAACCAAATTAGAAAAAATTGTTAAAACTAGTACAACATTTGAATTTGATCGCTATACAGTTCAAGCTATGGGCGATAATTGATTTGAACAAATTTCATTTGAGTTAAATTCTAATAATCAACCATACAAATTAGTCATTAAATTAAAAGAATTTCAAGTTGTTAATATAAACAACTCAAATATTAATAAACAATGTCCATATAGACTTCCTAATAATAATTTGATTTGAGAAATCACTTTTTAATTAGTATAAAACTAAAGATTATGACAAAAGAAAATAGAGCAATAAGAATTGGTATTGTTGCTGAATACAATCCTTTTCATAATGGTCATATTTATCAAATTAACGAAATTAAAAAAAGATGACCAAATTCTAAAATAATTGTAGTTTTATCTGGAAAATATGTACAAAGAGGAGAAATTGCTGTTGCATCTTTTGAAGACCGAAAGAAAATTGCGATGAATTATCAAATTGATGAAGTTTATGAATTACCATTTGAATATGCAACACAAGCTGCTCATATTTTTGCCCAAGGGGCAATTTTTGAATTAAATAAATACAATATAGATTATTTGGTATTTGGATCAGAAACAGATGATATTGAAAGTTTCTATTTAATTGCTAATACAATTAAAAATAATGAAAATTTATATTATAAAAATTTAAAAAAAGAAATGAAATCAGGCATTTCTTTTCCAAAAGCAAATCAAATTGTTTTAGAGAAATTAGTAGGGAAATCTTTTAATATGCCAAATGATATATTGGGATTAGAATATGTAAAAGCTATTGTAAATAATAACTATCCAATAAAAGCATTTTCTATTAAAAGAACAATTGATTTCCATTCATTAGAAACATTTGAAAATCTTGCTAGTGCGACTTATATAAGAAAGTTGATTTTTGATAATAACAAGGAATATAAAAAATATACTCCTATGGTTTTTGATAATATTCCTGATAGAATTGAAAATTATTATAAAGAATTTCAAAATATTGTAAGAAATTCAGAAATTGAAAAATTAAAAAACATTAAAATGATGTCTGAAGGAATGGAAAACTTATTTAAAAAAAATATTAATGCAGCCACATATGAAGAATTTGTTAATTTATCTAATTCTAAAAGATATACTTCAAGCAGGATTAAAAGAGTAATGCTTTATGTCTTGTTAAACATTGAAAAATAATTTTTAATCTTTTTCTATGGGTTCATTAATAATTTGCTCAATTACTTGAATCGGAGCTTTAGTATTTAACATAATATATGTTAAATACCCATTTTCAATTAATGAACCTTTAGATCTAAATAATTTAATATTAGGATTGCTTAAATTTACTTGTTTAGCTAATTTTGTAGATAATCCTGCATCAGAAAAAATAACAACATTTTCTGTTCTTTTAAGTTCACTTATTTTTTGATCAATTTGGATTAAAATATCTTTTTCATCACCTTGATCTAATCCAATAGGTAAAAATGTAAAATTAAAACCATTACACATATTTTGTGATTTAAAATATTTGATAATCTCTTGAGAAAAATGTAATTTATAAGTAATAATTAAAAAAACTATCATAAAAAAGCTCCATGATTTTAAATAAAACAATTAAATTATTATCTATTACAAAATTGTTGTTAGATATAAATAATCAAATTAATTATAATACTTTTTTTCAATTTCTATTTTGGTTTATAAATTTTTGGAATATTTTCAAAAAATTCTTTAGGATAATCAATTATGAATGTCATATCTTCTCCATTAATATGTTTAAATGAAATTTTATATGCATGTAACCTTTGTCTAAATTCATCTAAATATTGATCATATAAATCATCACCTAGTACAGGATGATTTATATATTTTAAATGAACTCTAATTTGATGAGTTCTACCTGTTTTTAAAACACATCTTACTAATGTATATTCATTATCATAATTATAAATTGGATAAATATCTGTATAAGCATTTTTAGAATTTTGTTTAGTTACCATCATTTTTTGAAAATCATTAGGATTTCTTCCTATAGGAACATCTATGTGAATAATATTATTAATTACTCCTTTTACAATGGCATAATATTCTCTATTAACTTCATGGTTTTTAATTAAATCAGCAAAATATCTATGAGCTTCATTTGTTTTTGCAACAATTAATAAACCTGATGTATGTTTGTCTATCCTATGAATGATTCCTGGTCTTATTGGTCCATTTAAATCTGATAAATCTTTGAAATGATATAACAAAGCATTAACTAAAGAATTATTATGGTTTCCTGGAGCAGGATGGACTATCATTCCAGATTTTTTATTGACAATAATTATATGTTCATCTTCATAAATAATATCTAAAGGAATGTCTTGAGCTTTTATATTATAATGATCTTTTGCTATTTTTTTAGTAATTTTGATTATATGGTTAGGTTTTACAATAAAATTTGGTTTCCTAACTTCAACAGTTTCATCAACAAAAACACCATAGTCCTTAATGATGTTTTTAATATCATTTCTAGAAATATCAGAATGATCAGAAATATATTTATCAATCCGGTCTTGATATTCTACTTTAATAATAATTTCATCTTTGATTGTCATTTGTTTTAATTATTATATCAATGAATCTGAAGTAAAAAAGATATCTTTTACATTATTTTGAGTAATGCCTGTAAATTCAAAAATATACCCCTTATTTATTGCATCTGGTAAAAATTGAATAGTTATTTTATAATTATTATTTTTTATAGATATATTTTTAGATTTATAACCTTCATAAATTTTGGTTACCCAATCTGTAGTAGTTGAAATAAAAATATTATCTAAAAAATTTTTTAAATCTGTTTCTTGACAAGTTTCAGGATTACTTATTTTATTTCAATCTACATTAAAAGCATCTGTATCATTATATTTAGTTAAATTTGGATTTTTTCCTATATTAATTTTATTTTTATAAGAAAAATTAGAACTTAAAGCATTAGTTATCTCTTTTGATACAATATTTGCATCTGTAGAAGGATTAAATAAATAAAAAATGATTGTTAAATTTCTCGAATTTTCTTGAGGTTGAATAGTAACTTTTTTAATATTTTTAAATATTTCATTATCATTTTCTGATAACAAGTTTTTGAATGTTTCATTAATAGTAAAATATTTTCCTAACATTTCTTCACCAATTAAATAATCTAAGCTGGTTCATGAAGTAAAAGATATAAAATTGTTTATTTCGGTTGTTAAGTTAGTTTTTGGGCTAATATAATTATTAGCATTATCTAATAAAGCTGAATTTAATTTATTGGTTATTTCTTTTTGATAACTTGTATTATTAGTTAATGAATTGCCACAAGATGTAACAAATAATATAGGAAGTGGTAATGTAACAATTCCAATAAATAGTTTACTTAATTTAATCATAGATTTAATTATACAATATTTATTCAGCTTCTAATTCTAATATCATGTCTCTTAGTTGTGTAGCTCTTTCAAAGTCCATTTTATCTGCTGCTTTTTTCATTTCTTTTCTTAAATTTTCAATTATTTTATTAATTTCTAGCTCTTTATTTTTACTATTAGATTTTTGATTTTCAATTAATTTAATAGCATTAGAAATATCATGACCTTCAATAGGTTCAAAAATTGGTTTTTTAATAGTATGAGGAGTAATATTATTTTTCTTATTATATTCCATTTGGATTTTTCTTTTCATTAGATTATCATCTATAGTTGCCTGCATACTTTTACTTATAGAATCTGCATAAAAAATTACTCTACCATTTTCATTTCTGGCAGCTCTACCAACAATTTGGATTAATGAAGATTTAGATCTAAAAAATGATTCTTTATCGGCATCTAAAACCATAATTAAACTAACTTCTGGTAAATCAATTCCCTCTCTTAATAAATTGATTCCAATTACAACATCATAAATTCCTTTTCTTAATTTTCTTAATATTTCATTTCTTTCTAAAGTTTTATGTTCAGAATGAATATAAGCAATCTTAATTTTTTTAGATTGAAAAAATTTTGTTAATTCTTCAGCAGTTTTTTTAGTTGTAGTAACAATAATAGTTCTAGATTTATTTTTAATTTGTTTTTGCAATTCATCATACATATCATCAACTTGGTTCTTGGCAGGATGAATTTCTATTACAGGATCTAATAGTCCTGTAGGTCTAATATATTGTGTTACAACTTCTCTGCCAGTTAGATCTAATTCATAATTTCCAGGAGTTGCAGAAATATATATTTTTTGAAAATCATATTCTTCAAATTCTTCAAATTTCAAAGGACGGTTATCAAGAGCTGATGGCAATCTAAAACCATATTCAACCAAATTCATTTTTCTAGAATGATCACCATTATACATACCATTTAATTGAGGAATCATCATATGTGATTCATCTATTATTAGTAATGTATTAGAAGGTAAGTAATCAAATAAAGTGTAAGGTTTTTCACCTTCTTTTCTTCTATCAATATGACGAGAATAATTTTCAATTCCTGAACAATATCCAAATTCTTTTAAAGAATCAATATCATTTTTAGTTCTATCTTTTAGTCTTTGATATTCTAAATGTTTTTCTTGTTTTTTAAATTCTTTTAATCTATTTTCTAGTTCTAATTCAATTAATTGAATAGTTCCATCAATATTATTTGATTCTACAACATATGAGCTAGCAGGAAATATTAAAGCTTTTTCTTCTTTTGAAATTACCTTTTTAGTTAAAGGATCAATTTTATTTATGGATTCAATTACATCATCAAAAAATTCAATTCTTAAATTATAATGATGTGTTCATCCAGGAGCAATTTCTATAACGTCTCCTTTAACACTAAATTCTCCACTTTCAATAGAAACTTGATTTCTTTGATATTGTTGTTGAACTAGCATAACAAAAAAATCATTTCTTTTTATTTTTTGATCTACTTCAATATTTAAAAAAGAATTTTTATATTCTTCAGGTTTATTAGCACCATAAATTGCAGCCACAGAAGCTACAACAATAGTTTCATTAGAAGTCAATAAAGAATTCATTGTTGACATTCTCATCATTTCTAAATCATGATTAGTTTTTGAAGTTTTTTCTACATAAACATCCAATTGAGGAAGATAAGATTCAGGACGATAATAATCAAAATAAGAAACAAAATATTCTACATTATTATGAGGAAAAAATGATTTTAATTCAGAATATAATTGAGAAGCTAATGTTTTATTATGTGATAGAACTAAAACTGGTCTTTGTAATTGATAAATAACATTTGCAATTGTAAAAGTTTTTCCACTTCCTGTTACACCTAATAAAACTTGATTCTTAACATTATTTTTTACACCTTGAACTAATTTTTTAATTGCTTCAGGTTGGTCTCCAGAAGGTTTAAAATTTGTTTCTAATTTCAATGACATATAATTTAAATTATAAAATAATATTAAATTA
>CASDWL010000059.1 GCA_949284615.1 uncultured Mycoplasma sp. | reverse complement strand
TTCCAATAATAAAATTCTCTTGTAATAATATTAATTCCATTTTCAGACATAGGTATTTCAAGAGTATTAATAATCTTTTTGCTTTTTTTAAATAATATTTGGATTAATCCTAATGATCCATTTAACAAGACAAATGTAATAATTCCAAAAGCAATTCCATAAGCTATTGAATTTGATAAAGTCATAATAATTATAGTTATAAATAGAGTTGGAATATCAATAAATATTTGTCATTCGAAATGTTTAATTTGATTAATCATCAATGTTCCTACAATTATTAAAATAGGTCCTGTAATTGGTTGATAATTACCTATTGGCATAAAGATTTGAATAATAGGTCAAAGTGCAATTGAAAGTCCAAAGCATAATGAAGTAATAATTGCTGCAAAACCTGTTTTAGCTCCAGCTGAAACACCAACAGTTGATTCTACAAATGAAGTTACAGTTGTAGCACCAATTGAGGCTCCAATTATAGTGCTTAAAGCATCAACATAACTTGCTTTTTTTAATCATTCACTATCTTTTTGAGATAAATTAATTGTTCTATCAATTGTTATTAATGTTCCTGTAGTGTCAAAAAAGTCCATATATAAAAATGATAATATTCCAATATATGTTATTGGACTTTTTCACATTTGAGCATTAGTAAATCCTTCTCATGCAGATCTAATTACGTCTGAAAAAGTACCAAAGTCTCCATATCCAACAATTGTTGGATTTATTTTATCTGGTGAATATTCAGCTACTCCTGTTGCATTTAACATAATAATAGGAAGTAGAATAATTGCACCCAATATCATAGTAATAATAATTGCATTAGGTACTTTAGCATAATGTAATACTAAACCTACAACTAATAAGACAATTGCTAATAAAACCATAGGATGAGACAGATTACCTAATCCTGACACTAAAGAATCTGAAGAATTAGTTTCAATTATTCTAGTATTTTGCAATCCTACATAAGCAATAAAAAAACCAATTCCAGCTCCAATAGATAATTTAAGATTTGATGGAATCATTTTACTAATTTTTTCTCTTGCTGGAGTTATTACAATTAAAAAATATCCAATTCCTGACAAAATTGTTACTGATAATGCAGAATTAAAACCAATTTGTTGAGCTACAGTAAAAGCAAAAAATGCATTTAATCCCATTCCAGGAGCTAAAGCAACAGGAATTCTAGCATAAATTCCCATAATGAAAGTAGCAACACATGATGAAATGACAGTTGCTAAAAATAATCCTCCTGAATAATTGTTAGCAAAATTAGTTGCTGGATTACTTCAAGGATCTATTGGACTTAATCCTATAATTGATGGATTAACTGCAATAATATAAGCCATTGCCAAAAATGTTGATATCCCACCAATAATTTCTTTTTTTAAAATTGCTTGATATGTATCAAATTTGAAATATCTTCTAAAAGATTTGATAAATGAATTATTAACAATTTTTTGATTCATTTATAATTTTTCCCTTTAAATAGAATTTTGAAATGTACAAAATTTTACAAGTATTAATATTTAGAATAACATTCTAAATTTAAACTAAACTAACAACGTTAGATTAATTGTACTTTTAAATTATATTATTAATAATTTCTATTTTTAAAAAATGACTAAAATAATTTATTCATCTAATTCATCAATTCTTTTTTGATGTCTTCCACCTTCATATTTAGATTTAAAAAATTCATCAACAATTTTTTCAGCTAGATTACTATTTATTTGTCTGCCACCAAATAATAAAATATTAGCATTATTATGTTCTTTAGCTAATTTAGCATCTTCTATTGAAGTTACTCTAGCTCCTCTTATACCTTTAAAACGATTTACAGAATAAGAAATACCTAATCCTGTTCCACAAACTCCTATTCCATATGATCCCTTATCTGATAAAACACTTTTTGCAAGTTTTTTTCCATATTCTGAATAAGAAACTGAATCATGATTATTTTTAGTTCCTAAGTCAATTACTTCATATTGATTAGATTCTAAATATTTTTTAATTTCATTTTTAAGATCAAATCCTGCATGATCGCTACTTAAATAAATTTTTTCTTTCATAATATATCAAATTATAAAATTAAAAAATAAATTATTATTCTCTAATTATTTTTCCAGTTTTAGTATCAATGATTCTTGATGCTTTATTTGAACCTTTTCCAAAATCAAAATATATTAAATTAGGAAAAACTTTTTTAGCTTCTTCTAAATCATTTAATGTTTCATGATTAGAAATATTGCATGATGTTAAATAAAAAGGACCTTCATTTAATATAAAATTAATCAAATCTTTATTGTTAGGCATTCTATATCCTTGGCCATTTATAATTAATGTAACATTTCCAGGTCAATATTTATTAATATAATCTAAATGAATTTCATTTATATTTTCTAATGATTTCAATTGATCAATAGAACCTACAACAATTATTAAAGGTTTGTCATAAGATCTTTTTTTAATTTCATATATTTTGTTTTTATTAATTTCATTAATTTTAGAACCTATACCTAAAACTGTATCGGTAGTGGTTATAAAAATATC
>CASDWL010000058.1 GCA_949284615.1 uncultured Mycoplasma sp. | reverse complement strand
TAATGATTAATAATCCATTAAATTAGTGCAAAAAGTATATTAATAAACATTATTGGAACTAAAATATGATTTGGTCTAGTAAATACTAGGGTTTTAAGTGATTTTTGATATAAAAAAACCAACTTACAGTTGGTTCTTGTTATTTTAAATTTAAAAGTTATCTTGCTATTTCATATAGGATAATATAATTTCATGATTATGAGTAGAACTGTGATCATGGAAAGAAAGAACAAATATTCCAATTGCTATACCTATAATTCAAATTAAAATTACAATATATCACTCTTTTCCTTTTTTTACATCGTGGATAAATTCAGGAATAAATTCAACTATTGATATAAATAACAAAAAAGATGCTGATATTAATTGAACAATATGAATAGCAAATTCATTATCCAGTGAAAATCATGTTATTACTGATCCTAAAATAATCAATGGAATTATTGAACAAACAGCTATTAAGCTATTAATTGTTGCCTTTTTTACTGAAATATTCATTTCAATTTGACGATAATAAATAATCAATTCTTCAGGAATAATATGTACTACAAAAGAACATAAGAAAATGATATTAACTGGATCTATATTTCCTGATTTTGCAATTTGGGTAGCTAATGTACCAATAATCAAACCATCAGGAATTCTATGAGATAGTAAAAAGAAAATTGCAAAAGCTTTAGATTTGGGATTATGATCATTTAAATTAAAAATCAATTCATCATGATCATGTTTATGATTTTCATTTGTATTTATTGCTCTACCTTTATAGTGTTTAGCAAAAAAATATTTAAGTCCTAATGAAAATAATAAACCTACAAGAACTAAAGAAGCAATAACAATTCCAGTGATTGCTTTTGAAAGTACAATATCATTTGAAAAAATTACATTAAATTCTTCTTCTAGATGAGTCTTTGATTCACCAATAAATAATACTGTAGACATCATTATAAAAAAACCAGAAGAAAAAGCATATAAATATTTTGTTGCTTTTGCACTCATCTTTGGTTTGAATATTGGCAAACAAATTCCATAAATTAATGGTATACCAATTACAAAAGCTGAAATAGCAAGAATAACTGTGACTAATTTTTGAAGGTCAGTCATATTACCTTTCTACACAAACATAATTTGTACTTATTATTATAACTATTTTTTATAAAAAATTTTATTTATATTTTCTGTTGTTTCTTTTCAAAAGCCCTTTTTATTTCTTTGTGCATCTTTTTCCAATTCTTGCAATTTATGAACATAATTAATATCATAAAAATAAAATGGATTATATTTGTTATCAGAAATATATGCTAATCTTGCATAACCATTTTCAATCATATAAGATGCAAAATCTAATCCATTATGTAATGTTACTTTAGCAATAATTCTATTATAAATATCTTTTTTAATTTCTTCTAATTCAACAATTTGATTATTCAATATCATTTTTGCTTGTTCAGAAGCTATTTTTCCATAAAAATATTGGATTCCAATTGTGGGGTTAAAATTATTATTTGAATCATACACTTCAGGAGTATCTATTCCTAATATTCTATATTTATTGCCACTACTTATAAATGTATCTCCATCAACTACATAATCTATATATGTTGTTATAGAATATGATGAAATAATTGAACAAGAAACACAATTTATAAAATTAAATATTAAAAATAAGCAAAAAAATAAAGCAATTTTATGCTTTATTTTTTGATCCTAATTCATTAATTTTTTCTAATACTGTTTTTTTCATTGCTTCTATACCTGGAGCATATAATTTTCTTGGATCAAAATTTTTACCTTTTTTGGCTTCGCCTGATTCTACATATTTTCAAATAGCTTTAGCATTAGCTTGTTGTAATTCGGTATTAATATTAATTTTTGAAATTCCTAAAGAAATTGCTTTTTTAATTTGAGTTTTAGGAATACCTGAACCACCATGTAATACCATACCAATTCCACATGCTGCTGATAAATCTTTTAGAGCTGTAAATTTTAATCCTTTTCAACCTTCAGGATATGGTCCATGAATATTACCAATTCCTGCAGCTAAAAAATCAATACCCAAATCAGCCATTTGTTTTGCTTCTTTTGGATCAGCTATTTCACCTTCACCAACAATACCATCTTCTTCTCCACCGATTGAACCTACTTCTACTTCAACTGAAGCATTATATTTTTTGGCAATTCTAACAACTTCTTGAGAATTTTTATAATTAGTTTCAAATGTCTCATGAGAACCATCATACATTACTGATGTATATCCATTTTGTAAAGCTTTTTCAACAGCTTCAAATGATCCATGATCCAAATGTAAAGCAACAGGAACTGTAATATTTAAATCATTCATTAATCCTGTTACCATTCCATAAATGGTTTTATAACCACCCATATATTTAACAGCGCCTTCTGAAGTACCTAAAATAACTGGTGATTTAGCTTCTTCAGCAGCTAATAAAATAGTTTTTGCTCATTCCAAATTATTAATATTTATATGTGGAACAGCATATTTTCCTTCAAAAGCTTTTTTAACCATTTCTTTAGCATTTACTAAATTCTTTGGTTTAGAAATTATAGATTTTTCAAATATAGTTTTAATACTTTTTACACCTTTTATAGCCATTATATTTCTTCTTTCTAATATTTTTGTTATATCTTGTCAATAAAATTTTAACTAAAACTTTATTTTATTTAATATTTCTTGTATACAATTGTTTATCTAATTTACTCTTTTAAATTATATCATTTATGTAGTGATTATTTAAAGTTTATATTAGACATAATTTTTTGTTTTAATTTATAAGCCATGATATTTCTATTTTTTTGCAAAATAATGAATGATAATATAATGTTTATTAAAAAATGATAAAATTATGATTAATTTTATAAATTTTCATAATATTATTAAAGAAAATAAAAGGAGTACACATGGCAAGCTTTAAAGCAAAAATTATTGATCCTATTGGATTGCATGCTAGACCAGCATCTGAATTGACAAAAATTGCTTCATCATTTTCTTCGAATATTAAAATTATTGCTAAAGGTAAAGAAGGAAATGCTAAATCAATTATGAACATTATGGCTTTAGGAATTAAAAAAGATGATGAGATTACTATTGAAGCTGATGGAGATGATGCAGATAAAGCAGTAGAAAAATTAAAAACAGAATTGTCAAAACTAAAATTAATTGAATAAAATTAAATTTAATATTTAGTCACATTAATCACGATTGTAGAAATTAATTACAATTGTGATTTTATTTTTAATTTAAAAAGGAAAAATATTTTTTTATATAATGTTTATATTTAAACAAATAATAAGAATAAGAAACATAATTATAAAAAACACTAGTTTATTGGAGATAAAATATGAATTTAAAAGGAATTGGAGCCTCAAGAGGTATAGCAATTGCAAAAGCTTTTGAATTAAAACACTATGATATTAAAATAGAAAAAAAATCTATTATAGATACTAAAAAAGAAATAGAAAAACTAGAAAATTCAATTAAAAACTCAGTTAAGCAAATAGAAAAAATTAAAGAAATAGCTTCTAAAAATTTAGATGCAGAACATGCAGCAGTTTTTGATGCTCATATTCAAGTTGCTACTGATCCAATGATTAAAGAAGAAATTACAAATTTGATTAATGATGAAAAAGTTTGTGCAGAATATGCTGTTGATGAAATTTCTAAAAAATATATAGAAATGTTTTCATCAATGGATGATGAATACATGAAAGAAAGAGCTGCAGATATTAAAGATGTTTGTCAAAAAATAATTTTTAATTTATTAGGAATTGTTAAAGAAGATTTAACATCAATCAATGAAGAAGTTATTATAGTAGGAGTTGATTTAACGCCGTCAGAAACTTCTCAATTAAATAAAAAATTTGTAAAAGGATTTGCTACTGATATTGGTGGTAGAACATCTCATTCTGCTATTATGGCTAGATCATTGGAAATCCCAGCAGTTTTAGGTATTGGAAACATAACTTCTAGTGTTAAAAATGGAGATATTTTAGCTATTAATGGACAAACAGGAGAAGTGTATGTTAATCCTTCAAAAGAAATAATTACCAAATTAGAAAAAGACGCAAAAGCAGAAGAAGAATTAAAAAAATTATTAGAAACTTTTAAGGACAAGCCTTCTATTTCAAAAGATGGTCACAAAATAGAAATTGCAGGTAACATAGGATCTCCTCAAGATGTTTCAGGTGTTTTAAAATCTAATGGGGATGCTATTGGACTATTTAGATCAGAATTTTTATATATGGATTCAAATGATTGGCCTAATGAAGAAGAACAATATGAAGCATACAAAGTTGTTTTAGAAAATATGAAAGGTAAAAAAGTTATTATTAGAACTTTGGATATTGGAGGAGATAAAACTTTAAAATATTTTACTTTCCCAACTGAAATGAATCCATTTCTTGGTTATAGAGCAATTAGATTTTGTTTAGATCGTAGAGATGTATTTAAAACACAATTAAGAGCTTTAATAAGAGCTAGTGAATTTGGAAAATTAGGAATCATGTTTCCAATGATCGCAACTGTGGATGAATTTAAAAATGCTAAAGAATTTTATGAAGAAGTGTATGAAGAAGTAAAAAAAGATTATCCTAATATATCCAAAAAAATTGAAGTTGGTATGATGGTAGAAATTCCTGCAGCAGCAGTAAATAGTGAAAATTTTTGTAAATATGCAGATTTTGTTTCAATTGGAACTAATGATTTAATTCAATATACAATGGCTGCTGATAGAATGAGTGAAAAAGTTTCATATTTATACCAACCATTAAATCCATCAATTTTAAATTTAATTAAAATGACTATTGATGGAGCTCATAAACAAGGTAAATGAGTAGGAATGTGTGGAGAAATGGCAGGAGATTTACAAGCTATTCCTGTATTATTAGGATTGGGTCTTGATGAATTTTCGATGTCTGCTTCATCAATTCTTTCTGCTCGTGAATTGGTTTCAAGAATTAATTTTAAAGATGCTCAAGCACTGGCGGAATTATGTTTAAAAGCTAATAATGAAAAAGATGTTATTGACATAATAAATAAAAATACAAAATGATAATAAATATTAATTTAAATTAAAAATATAAATCTAACCAACTATAAGTTGGTTCTTCTTTATTTTATTTTTATTATTAAACTTCTTTTATTTCTATAAATTCTTTATATTTTTCTATATCATCTTTAGATGCCAAAAATCTTGTGCATGAAGTTCCGATTGATAACGAAGTGGCCATTTTTAATGATTCTATAACATTTTTTGTTTTCTTATAAAGCATAGCAAAGGATGATATTAATGTATCTCCAGCTCCAACAGTTGAAATTATATCAAATTTCTTTTTTAATGTAATTTGTAAGATTTTATTATCTTCAC
>CASDWL010000057.1 GCA_949284615.1 uncultured Mycoplasma sp. | reverse complement strand
TTTTTTCGTTTTTTATATTTTACAAGGACGACCAGGGAGAAATCTCTGGTTTTTTATTTATCGGTATTCATTTTGGTAACTTTATACATGTTATTTTAAAAGATTGATTTTATCATTTGTTATATATTTTTTTTGGATATTTAAAGCACAAAAAATGATTGATAAATCAAATTACGAATTAAATATTGAATATTTTTATAAAAACAACAAAAAATTTATTTATAACTTGGCAAATAGAATAAAAAGTATAAATTTAACTGTTCCATTAGAAGCAGAAGATTTAATTACATTTTCATTTTATAGGCTGTTAGAATCTGAAAACAAATTAGAATATTTTGGAATATTTCTCAAAAATAAAGACTTTAATGTTAATGATTTCTTTCAAAAGAAAATATGAAATTATATGAGAAGTTATTGCAATTTATATAAATCTAAGAATCATCAAATTCTAAATACAGCATTATATATAAATGATTATGAAGAAAAAATTAAATATAAAAGCGAAAATTATCATTATGAGGAATTATTTAGTTTTTTAACAAAAAAGGAATTTCGTGTTTTTTATGAAATAAAAGTAAATAAAAAAAGAAGAAATCAATTGTCTAAAGAAATGAATATAAGTGTTTATAAATTGCATCAAATTGAAAAATCTGCAAAACTTAAAATATGTCAACATTTTAATATAAATATTTAAGTATTGTAAAATTTAAATTAATAACAATTTTATGGAGGTATTTTTATGATCAAATATCAAGAGATATCTTTAGAAGATAAAGAAATTGAAAGAGCTATAAATGATGAATTATCAAGGCAACAAGATCATATCGAATTAATAGCATCAGAAAATTATGTATCAAATGAAGTTTTAAAAGCTTCAGGTTCTATTTTGACTAATAAATATGGAGAAGGATATCCTAAAAAAAGATATTATGCAGGATGCGAGAATGTTGATTTAATTGAAGAATTGGCCATTGAAAGATTAAAAAAATTGTTTAATGTTAATTATGCTAATGTTCAACCTTATTCAGGTTCAGTTGCAAATGCTGCTGCTATTGCAGCTTTAATACCTAAAAATTCTAAAATATTGGGAATGGGTTTAACATCTGGTGGTCATTTAAGTCATGGATATAAAATCAGTTTTTCAGGATACTTTTATGAAGCATATTCTTATGAAGTTAATGAAGATGGAATTTTAGATTATGATGCAATTATGGAAATTGCTCAAAAAGTAAAACCTGATTTAATTATTTGTGGAGCAAGTGCTTATTCAAGAACAATAGATTTTAAAAAATTTAAAGAAATAGCAGATAAAGTAGGAGCTAAATTGATGGCAGATATAGCACATATTGCAGGACTTGTTGCTACAAATCTGCATCCTAGTCCATTCGATTATTGTGATGTTGTTACATCAACAACACATAAGACCTTAAGAGGTGCAAGAGGAGGAATTATTATGACTAATAATTCAGATATTGCTCAAAAAGTAAATCGATGAATTTTTCCAGGATATCAAGGAGGTCCTTTATTTCATCAAATAGCTGCAAAAGCTGTTGCTTTCAAAGAAGCTTTAGATCCATCTTTTTTAACTTACCAAAAGCAAATAGTAAAAAATGCAAAAGTTTTTTGTGATGAATTTAAAGCGGCTAATATAAAAATTATTTCTGGTGGAACAGATAATCATTTATTTATGATTAATGTGAAGCAATCATTTAATTTAACCGGAAAAGAAGCTGAAGATATATTAAGTAAGGTTAATATTACAGTTAATAAAAATTCAATTCCTAATGATTCAGAATCACCTCAAATTACAAGTGGTATTAGATTAGGAACACCAGCTATGACTACACGGGGATTTAAAGAAAATGAATTTAAAATATTGGCTCATGTAATAATGGATTTATTAAAAAATCCAAATGATAAAAATGTTTTAGAAAAATCTAAAAATATTGTTTTAGAATTAACCTCTAAATTTAAAATAATGTAAAAGTGATTAAAATGAAAAATCAATTAATAAAGAAAAATTTTACAAAAGTAATTGTAAAAAATAATATAAGAATATATTTATCAGACTTAAGAGATATAATGACTGAAATATTAAATTATCACAAATACTTACCTTTGCCTGCTCTTATTTTAGGTAAATCAATAGCAGCATTTAGTCCATTAAAGTTTTTATATGATTCAGATGATTTAATGGTTAGAATAACATCAAATGGTCCTATAAAATCTATGATTATGGAAATTAAAAAAGATAATATTAGAGCTTTAATATCAAATCCTAATATTGTTACAGAATATGACGAGAAAAATTATAATTCTATTCCTTTAATTCTTGGTATTGGTGATGATGGAATGTTAGAAGTTTCTCGTAAAGTTCAAAATGAATATTTTAATTCTCAAACAAAATTAGTTCATTTTGATATTGCAACAGATTTAGCTTATTTTTTAAATAAATCTGATCAAATTTATTCAGCGATTTTATTAGATGTAGAATTATCTAATGAAAACCCTCTATTATTTTCTAAAGGCAAAAGTATAATTTTTCAATTATTACCAAATCACACTGAGAAAGATAAAATATGGGTTGAAGATTTCATATCTAATATCAAAATTGATGAAATGTCAATTGATGATATTGAAAATAAAATAGAAGGAAAAATATTGAAAATTTACAATTTATCTTCTAAATGTTGATGTAGTAAAGAAAAAATAATTAAAGCTATATTTTTATTACCCAAAAATGAACAAGAAGAAATAATGGAAAAACCATTTGAGGTTAAGTGTGAATTTTGTTCCGCATTAAGAATTATGAAAAAGGAAGATTTTTTTTCATAATGACAAAAGCAATTTTTCCAGGTTCATTTGACCCCTTTCATGATGGTCATAAATTTGTAATTGAACAAGGTTTAAAACAATTTGACAAAATTTATATTGTTATCTCTTGAAATGATCAAAAAATTAGAAGATATAGTTTTAGAAAATCTAAATCTATTATTAAAAAAATTTATTACAAGAATAATAAAATAAAGGTTTTAATTAATAAAAAACATTTAACTGTTGAAATTGTAAGAAAATTAAAATGTTTTAATATTATTAGGGGTTATAGAAATCAAGATGATTTAAAATATGAAATGGATTTAAAAAATCAATATCAATTATTAGAACCTAGAATAAATTTTGTTTTATATAAATCTAATATAAATTTAAGATCTTCTAAAATAAAAATGATATAATAATTTTGCTAATGTATTTGTTTAATTGTCTTTCTGCAAAATGAAAATTTTAATGAAAGGTTATAATGAAAAAAATTAATATACAAAATTTAGAAGAAATTGATGTAGATCAATTAATTTGAGATATAGAAGAATCAAATGACTTTTATATATATGAAATAAAAAATTCTGAGGAATCTGAATATACAAACATATTAGTGAAAATAATAACTAAAGGAATTAATTTTGATTATTAATATGAAATCAATATTAATTTATTTTTCAATTAAATATAAAGGTTATTTTCATGATATTTATAATGCTATTAAGAGAAAAGAATCTATTGATATAAAAGATTTAGATAATATAAATAAATTAATAAATTCAAAGAAAATTCAAGCAATAACAATTATAGATGATGATTATCCTGAGCCATTAAAACTAATAAATCAACCTCCATTTGTACTATTTTATGAAGGAAATAAAGAGTTATTAAAAGAAAAAATTATAATGCTAACAGGAGATTTTTCTAATGAAAATATAAATAAATTTATCTATGAATCATCATTAGAACTATCTAAAAATTACACTTTAATTTCAAATTTTGCAAAAGGATTAGATGAAGAAATTATAGAATACTTAATAAATAATAAAAAAAATTTAATTTTAATATCATCTAATGGTTTAATCAATCCTTATTTTGGCAAAAATATTAATGATTTAAAATTGGAAAAAGATAAATATT
>CASDWL010000056.1 GCA_949284615.1 uncultured Mycoplasma sp. | reverse complement strand
CTATTTGATCTTTTGTTAAATCAATATTTAACAATTTTTCTAATGAAATTTCTTTTCCATCATAAATATCCATTTTATTTTGCTGAGTTCATAATAGGAATTTTAATCTTTTTTCACCACCTTTAATATCTTCAAGCAATAATCCATTTTCATTTAATTTTTTTTCTAATTTCTCCTTATTTTTTCTTAGCTCATTTTCTATTTTTTTACATTCTTCTTTTGAATTTAATTCACGAGCTAATTCAATAATAATATGACTTAATTCATAATTATGTTTTTCTACATATTTTTTTAATATTTCATTTAAAACCTTAATTGTTTGATTAAAAGTTCTTTTAACTGTAATTGGCATAATTTGATTTGCAAAAAAGTTATTTGGAAAATATTTAAATTTAGAAAAATTATCTTTTTTATTTAGGTCTTTAATATTTTCTTCACTAAAAAAATTCATTTGATTTTTACCAATTGAGTCTTTATTTTTTAAAGTTCATTCAATAAATTGAATTTGAGCCTTTTTAGATAATGATGAAGTTCTTGACGAATATATTTTTTTTAATTCGGCTAATTTATCTATTTGATCTTTTGTTAAATCAATATTTAACAATTTAACATTTTTATTTAAATTTTCTTTTCTTTCATTTAAATTTTGATATTTAACCCCTTGAGAAAATAAGTTATCAATAAATAATAAATCTTCTTTATTGTTTAATTTTATATTTTTATTAATATTATTTTCTTTTATTCATTTCAAGATTGCTCTTGTTGATTCTAGTTCTTCTATTTTAAAATTATCAATTTTATTTTTCTCATTTTTTAATCCAGATATAATGTCTTTTTTAGATAAATTTATAGATTTCATCATTTTATCTAAAGTTAATTTATCACTATCTAAAGATAATATTATTTCTTTTTCAGAAATTGTTAAAGGTCTAGATTTATTTTTATTATTAATATCTTCATTAGAATTAACTCTTATATTTCCTAAATCATTTAATAAATTAAATATTTCAGTAACTGGAGATTTTTTATAATTTCTATTTTCTTCTGGATAATAGGTGCATTTTCCTATTTTTAAATCTCAAAGATTAGTTTTATTTCCATTTTCATCGATTCCATTTCAAATAAGATGTTCTTTGCCATTTTTATAATCTATTATTACTCTTCCATATTTACTTAAACTTTTTTCTGAACCAGATCCTTCTGAATAATGACGATGTCTTTTAAAGAGATTAACATATTCATTAATAAATTCATTATTAATTAAATGCATTTGATTTGATAATATCTTTTTAATTTCATTTATAAACATTTCATTAGTAATAATTTGATTACCTAAATTACCAATAATTTTTCCTGTAGACTTAAATCATTCATATTGATTTTGACAAGGATATAATGTATCATCATAATAATATTTTTTTGTATTATCTTCATTTTTATTTTCTTTTTCATCATCAATGTCAATTGTGTTCAATGAACCTCTATGTTTAATATAATTATGTAAAATTAAAATTAATTCATTTTTAGACAATTTATTATAAAGGCTGAACATTTTAATTTCAGTAGGTAATTTATATGATTGAGTGTTTTCATCATAAATTGATGATTTTATAATGTCCTCAAATTCTTCTTTATCATTAACTAAATTAAATTTTTCTAATAATCTATAAAAATCTTTTTTTCTTATTTTTAATCGATTTAATCTTCTTCTTCTACCACGAGCTAATCTTCTTGATTTGGTATTATTATCATTGGAAGCAGGATCATCAAAAAGACGAACTCCCATATTTAAAATTTCCAATTTATTGTTTGTATTTTTGAGATCATCGTTAATTTTAAGTATTGATCATCCGACACTTGTTGTTCCTAAATCAAAACCAATAGCAATTTTTCCTTTATTAGACATAAATTCTCCTAAACATTAAAATGCATAGTACATTAAAATTAATATGCTTAAATTATATCACCTATCTATAATGTCAAAATACAAGCTGAAAAGTTGCAAAGTAAATTCAGTAAAATTATATATACTAACATCTATTTATAATCATGTTTAATAAATGGAATCAAATTTGATTAAAGTTATTAGCATTATTTCACTTTAAAATAAAAGATGGATTGCTATAATAAAAAATAATGCATAAATGTAATTATGCAAAATATTTTTATTTATTAATTAGAAGATTCTCCAAAATCTCATCCTAAATCGTAGTATTGTTGATTAACAACTCTAACATTAAATAGATCATAACTTCTTAAATAATATGTTTCACCATTTTCATTAATAACTTTAATT
>CASDWL010000055.1 GCA_949284615.1 uncultured Mycoplasma sp. | reverse complement strand
TTTTTTAAAATATCATCTATTTTAGTATCATCTAATTCTTTTAATCTTTTTTCATTAGTTTCAAATACTTTTTTTATTTTTTCTTCAGCCTCAATAATTATATTATTAGATGTTTTTTGATCTAGATCAATATTAAAATATTTATTTTGTTTATTAATTTGATAGTTAATAACAGGATAAGCCATTCCTGAAATTTTAGCTATTTTAGAAAAATTGTCACTAATAATATTATCAATTGAATTTGTATGATCAAAATCAATAATAGAGATTTGGTTATTGTTATTAATGATGAAATTAACTTTTTGATTTTTTATTATATCTCTTATAACATTTTTACTACTTAAATTTTTAAATAATTGTTGTCCTTTTGTTGCTCGAGATGAATAGACAATTGAAGAAAAATTAATATTTTTATAATTATTCTGACCTATTATAAAAGTTATTGAATTTTTGTTATTAGCCACCCCAAATGCTGTAACTCAATTATGCTCAACTTTTATTAATGTGTTACCACTAGCTCTTGCCGATAATATTGGTAATTCATTTTCGCTGAATTTAACTGTATGAGTAGTATTGGTTGTTATGATAATATCTTCTAAACCATTTGAAATCTTGGCAGCAAGTAATTCATCATTATATTTTTTAAAGCTAATTGCTTTCATAGTTTTAGAAATTCTGGATGCCTCAAAATCTTTTAATAGTACTCTTTTACCAATTCCTAATTTTGTAATTAATATAACATAAGCTTTTATATCAAAAGATTGTATGTCAATTACTGAAATTATTTTTTCATTATTTCCTATTTCAACAAAATCACTAATAAATTGTCCTTCATCTTTTCATTTAGTTTCATTTATTTTATGAACTGGAATAATTGCATAATTTCCTAAAGAAGTAAATACTAATATTTTATTAATAGTATTAGATTTATCTAAATAAATAATATGATCATTTTCTTTAATTCCAAATGATGTCATTTCATTAGAATCAAATGTTTTATTGGTAATTCTTTTCAAATAACCATCTCTAGATAAAGATATTCAACATGATTCTTGTTTAATAAGTTCTTCTTGTTTGATGTTGATATTTAATTCTTCTTCATATATTAAAGTTTTTCTAGGTTTTGCATATTCTTTTTTGATTTGTTTAAATATATCAATTAAATGTTGATCAAAAGCATGATTATCTGACAATAACAATCTATAGTGAGTAATTTTATTTTCTAAATCTAATTTTTCCTCATAATAAATTGAGACATCTGTTCTATTTAAACGGTAAAGTCTTAATTCAGCAATTGCAGTTGCTTGAATTAAACTAAAATAAAGAATATTTTGTAAGTTATTAATAACACCCTGTTTTCCACCTGTTGATTCCCTAATCACTTTAATTACTTCATCTGGGATTTCACTAACTCTGATAAATCCTTTAACTATTTCCAATCTTTTCTCATATTTTGCTAAGTCAAATTTAATAGCCTTGGTTTTTACAATTTGTATATGTTTTAGATAAGCATTAATCATTTTATCAATACCCAAAATTTTAGGTGCATTATCAACTATTGTCACCATATTGTAGTTATAATAAATTTTCATATCAGTTTTTTGCATTAGAAAATTTACTATAGATTGACTATTAACATTTTCTTCTAAAATGATTGCTATAGAAATTCCATTACGATCTGATTCATCTCGAACTTCTTTAATTCCATTAATTTGACCGTTAATTCTTAATTCATCAATATCTCGAACTAATTTAGATTTAATTACTCCAAAAGGAATTTCTAAAATTCTAATAATATTGTTTTTATTCTCTTTTTCGATAATGTATTTACTACATAAATTAATTTTTCCTTGTCCATTTTCAAAAGATGTTTCAATACCTTTAATTCCATAAATAATTCCACCTGTTGGAAAATCTGGTCCTTTAATATATTTCATTAAAGATTTTCATGAAATTTCAGGATTTTTAATTTTAGCTATAATAGCATCTAACAATTCACCTAAATTATGAGGTGGTATTTCAGTTGCAAATCCTGATGCAATTCCTTTTGCACCGTTTAACAATAAATTAGGAATGTAAGATGGTAATACTGTTGGCTCTTTTTCTGTATCATCAAAATTTGGTGAAAAGTTAACAGTATTTTTATCTAAATCTTGTAACATTAATGAAGAAATTTTTGATAATTTAGCTTCTGTATAACGCATTGCAGCTGCTGGATCATCATCTATTGATCCTTTATTACCATGCATTTCTATTAAAGGTTCTCCCATTTTTCAATCTTGAGCCATTCTTACAAGTGCTTCATAAATTGAACTATCCCCATGTGGATGATATTTACCTATAACTTCACCAACAACTCTTGCTGATTTTTTGTATGATTTTTCATATTGAAGACCTAGTTCATTCATTGAATACAAAATTCTTCTTTGTACAGGTTTCAATCCATCACGAACATCTGGTAAAGCTCGTTGTTGAATAATGTATTTTGAATAACGAGCAAAACGATCAGACATAATCGAATCTAATGATTGATATTCTAATTTTTCATCATAAACAATTTTATCTTTAGCCATTATTGATCACCAATTTCTTTATCATTTAATATATCATGACCTTGATTTATTTGAAAATTATCTTCTAAAGAAAACTCAACATTTTTATTAATTCATTCTTTTCTTGGTTCAACTGCATCACCCATTAATACTGATACTCTTCTTTCCACAATAGCTTCATCTTGGATTGTAACTTTAATTAATGTTCTAGTTTCAGGATTCATTGTAGTTTCTCATAATTGATCTGAATTCATTTCACCTAATCCTTTATATCTTTGTATTTCAAATCCTCTAACATTATTTGAAGATAAATAATGTTTTAAATCATTTTCAGATCAGAAATATATATTTTCTTTTTTGTTTTTATTATTAAAACTTAATTTAAATAGTGGAGGTTGAGCTATATAAAGCATTCCAGCTGCAATTAATGGTTTCATATATCTAAAGAAAAATGTTAAAAGTAATATTTGAATATGAGCTCCATCTGTATCAGCATCAGTCATAATAATAATTTTGTTATATTTTGCATTTTCTACTTTAAAATCAGAACCAATCCCTGCATTGATACAATTAATAATAGTTGCAATTTCTTCATTCTTTAGAATATCTATTAATCTAGCTTTTTCAGTATTTAAAACTTTACCTCTTAAAGGTAAAATAGCTTGAAATTGTCGATCACGTCCCATTTTAGCTGAACCACCAGCAGAATCACCTTCTACTAAATATAATTCTCTTTCGCTTGCTTTATTTGATAAAGCTGGAGTTAATTTACCTGATAAAATCTTTACTTCACTCATTTTATCTTTGGCTTTTCTAGATTCATTTCTTGCTTTTCTTGCAGCTTCTCTAGCTTCACGTGATTGTTTAGATTTTAATAATATTTTTTCAGAATTTTTTTTATTTTCATTTAGTCAAAAATATAAATTCTTTTGAATTGTATCTTCCATAACTTTTTTAATTTCTGGAGTAGAAAGTTTATCCTTTGTTTGACCAACAAATTCTAATATTGCCTCTGGAATTTTAACAGAAATAATTGCAACCAAACCTTCTCTAATATCACTGCCTTCAAAATTAGCATCTCTAGATTTTAAAAATCCTTTTTCTCTTGCATAATCATTAACAACTTTGGTAAGTGCTAATTTAAATGTAGATTCATGAGAACCACCATCTCTAGTTTTTACATTATTTGCAAATGAAACAATTGTTTCAGAATAACTATCATTATATTGCAATCCCACTTCAATTTCAATCCCACTTTCTTTATTTTTTTCATTTAAATAAAAAATATCTGAAATTGTAGTTTTATTTTGATTAATAAAAGAAACAAATGATTTAATACCTTCTTTATAATGAAATTCTTCTTTTTGATGTGTGATCTCATCTACAACTGTAATCTTTAAATTTGATAATAAGAATGCTGATTCTCTTAATCTTTCACAAATTATTTCATAAGAAAATTTTGCATTCTTAAAAATTGAATAATTTGGCCAAAATTGAACTTTTGTACCTTTTTTACTAGTTGTTCCTATTATTGTTGTTCTTTGAATTATATGATCGCCATTTTCAAATTTTGTTTCATATATTTTTTGATCGCGATATACAGTTGCAATTAAATTAGTACTTAAAGCATTAACAACTGATGATCCAACACCATGAAGACCTCCAGCAGTTTTATAAGCATCATTATTAAATTTACCTCCTGCATGCAATTCTGTAAAAACAGTTTCAACTCCTGTTTTTCCACTTGAATGAATATCAACTGGGATTCCTCTTCCATTATCTTCAACAATAACTGAACCATCATGTTTTAATGTTACATGAATGTTGTTAGCAAATCCTGCTAACACTTCATCTACAGAATTATCAAAAATTTCTCAAATTAAATGATGTAAACCATTTACATCAGTAGAACCTATATACATTCCAGGTCTTTTTCTAACTGCTTCTAAGCCTTTTAAAGCAACGATATTTTTAGCACTATAACTTGAATTAGACATAATTTTAATTTAATTATACTTATTATTTTTAAATAAATATAATTAAATTATTGTTTTGCATTAACGCATATTAAACAAGAACAATCATTTATTTTTAAAATTAATATTCCATTTCTTTATCTTGATTAATTATTATTTTCTTTCTTTTGGAATTGTTAACTATAAAAAATGGTAAAACAAAGATGATAGAAATTACAATTAGTGTATTTATGAAAAATGATTTGATCATTTCTTTTGTATATTGATATCATTTTATATTTTTATTTATTATTGGATTTTGAGGATTCTGGAACATTGTATAAAAATATGTGAATTGATGATTATATAAACTAATTGTTTTAAACTGTTTTTGACAATCTTTACAAGTAGCACAATTTTTGTTAAATGTCATTTTTAATGAATTTATTTTTTCATTATTCTTGTATATTACTTTCTTTTTTTGACTATTTAAAATTAAAAATATTATTAATAAAATTTCCATGATTTAAATATGCTAAGTGTTATTTCAAATGTTATTTAATACTTGAAATCTTTTGGTTATTCATTTTTTTAAATAGTCTTTAGCAGCAGCTTGATTTTCGCAACCATATGTTGCTTCTTCAACAACAGCAACTGATCCTACAGCTCCTCAACTAGAACTTGCAACAGTTTGATCTAGTTTATCATTATCTTTTATTTGATCATAATAATATTTTGCTATAGGCCCAATATTTTGCCATTTATCGAAATTTTTTTGATATTGATTAACATACAATTCAGAACATTTATCTAAATAGTCTATTAATGTTTTAAATACGTTTCTATCTATCATTTCTTGCCATCTAACTTTAACTTGTTTTACAATTCTTCAGAATTATATAATAAGGTTAATCAAGGATTTGATTGATTTACAGCATATAATTTTTTAGGATCTATAGTATCATTCAATTCACCTTGTCAAAATGAATAATGAATACCAAAAGAATGATCAAAATCTCAAGGAGCTTGAAAATGTAATTTACCATCTCCAGTTGGTGATAAATCAATAGATAAATAAAAGCTTGAATTAGATACATCATAATCACATATAATTTCTTGTAAAATTAAAACAGCAACATATGAGTCAATATCAACAACCTTTGAAACAGCATCATAAGGGTTGGTTAATGTTGTTGATTTAACAATACTTCTTTTATCTTCAGTAAATTCATAGCATTCTTTTTCTTTAATTGCTTTATAACAAATTCTATAAATATTTTCTAAATACTTACCTATAAAATCTCTTTGGCTTGTAGAATATATTTTGCTTTTTATAACATACTCATAAACTCCTAAACCTTGAAATAAATTTTGTGAAGGATCATCAAAAGGAGATAAAGGAGCTTCATTGTTATAGTTTAATCAAAAAACTTCATTAGGATTTTCATTTGGAGCATAAGCATCCATTTCAAGTAAATAAGCTATATTTACATCTGGAGAATTTAATTCAGTTTTTGGTATATTAACTCTATTATTATTAACTTCATTTTGTTCGCATAATAAATACATTCCTCAATATTCATTATTTATATATAAATCTACATATCTAAAATCACTTACATAAAGACCTACATTTTTATACAACATTTGACCAAGATACAATCCTAAGCTATCTCTTAGCATTGAAGGATCACATCAACTAGCCAATAATACTCAATCTTTAAATTTGTTATTATTATTCAATCCTAACATTGAAGTTTTTTTATCAAATTTAATTTTAAAAGGTCTTTTATAATAAAAAGCAGTTGTATTACCTCTAACTTTAACTTGTGCAGTTAAATTTGTGCTTGATTCATATTCTCCATTTGGATCATTTACTGAAACAGTTGCATTATGATATGGAAAAGTATTTCATCCATGATATTCTATTTTATCTGTTCAATCTGGTAATACATCTTTTAATTGATCTAAAGGTGTATCAAAATTAATATGAATTTCTGGCAGTTGAGCGCTTAAATGTGGTGTATAATCAAAAATCTTGCTTGTATCATTATTGATAACATAAGGTAAATTTATTGTTTTTGATTGTGATGCATAAGAAGAATTACCTTTGATTGAAATTTTGATATTGAAATTAAAAGCATTATTAGATTTATCAAAGTTAATAATTTCATAATTAAAGTCATTTGAATTTGCTAATATTAAATTTCAATTAGCTAAGTAATTATTAAAATTATTTTGATTTATTTTGTTAATTTCATCATTAGTAAAATAATTTTTAATTAATGACAAAGTTATTGCATCATTAATTCTGTTTGTTTCTGAAAGTAATAATTCATTAGGATCTGGAATTATTTCATAAGATAAACTGAATAATTCAGTTTGATCATTAATATTTTTATCATTTTTTAAAATTACATAAATTCTAAAATTAAATGAATTATTAGCTATATAGAAATTAGTAATTTCATAGTTGTATTTATTTTTATTCAATGAAACTTCATCTCAATTTGATATATAATCACTAAAATTATTTAAGTTAATTTGATCAAGATCATTTTGAGTAAAGCTGCTTCTAATAAGTGTTAAAGTTAAATTATCAATTCTGTGAATTTCATCTACTAATAATTGATTTTCATCTATTTGGATAGTGTATTTTATTTGAAACTCTTTAGTCTCATTTGAAATATTAGAATTTGTTTTATAAGTAATTTTAATTTTAAATTTAAATAAATTATTTGATTTATCAAAATTGAAAATTTGATACATAAATTTTTCATTGGTTGTAATATCATTTCAATTTTTTATATATTCATTAAAATTATTTTCATTTATACTATCTATTTCTTCATTAGTAAAAGAGTTTCTAATTAATGACAATTTCATTGAATTGAATCTTGAAATTTCATCATTTAATGATACACTTATATTTTCATATGGTATTTCAAATTCTTTTGAATTTAATGATAATGAAGGGTTTTGTTTTGAAGTTATCTTTATTTTAAAACTAAATATATTGTTTGATTTATTAAAATCAATAATTTCATATGAATATTCTTCATCATTTGTTGCAATAACTAGATTTCATTCACTTAAATATTGAAAAAAATTATTTTCATTTATTTTATTAATATCATCCTGAGTAAAAGCTGATTGACGTAATATTAAATTTTCATTATTTAATTGATCAATTCTTGAAATTTCTTGATTTAATAATTCTTTTATATTGTCAGTTTCTCCATTTGTATTGTTAGCATCTCCACAACTAGTTGCAATAAAAACACTACTCATTATTAATGAAGTTGATAGTATATAAAGTGGTAATTTGTTTAATCTTTTATTTTTAGTCATAATTATATATTATAGTTAATATTTATTATGTTTGATAAACATAAAATTACCTATTTTTGTTGCAATTACTTATAAAAAATAATAGCGATTGATTTAATAGGTAATAATTATTTTTTAAAGATTATTAATCTTTTAATTTGATGATTTGAATATTAATTTGAAATATTTTTTAAATTAAATTTTAATTAATAAAAAAAGCAATTATTATCTTCTAATTCTTTCAGAAATAAATGGAATCAAAGCCATAATACGTGCTCTTTTTATAGCTGTACTTAAACCTCTTTGATGTCTTGCACATACTCCTGTTACTCTTGAAGGTAAGATTTTCCCATGAGTATTAATAAATTTTGAAATAACATCAACATTTTTATAATCAATGTATTCCATTTTTTCTAAACAAAACATACAAGGTCTTCTTTTAGAATTTCTTCTTTTTTTATTTATAGTTTTTTTAACTATCATTGACATATCTTCCTCCTAATTAATTTTAAAAGTCTAACTCTCATGGATTGTCATCATCTTGTTCAGTAACTTCATTATTTTTTTGTTCTTCATAAAAAGTTGCTGTTTCATTGCTATCATCCAATTCATTTATATTAGTGTTAGCAATAGAAGAATTTTTACGTCCATTTCTTGCTTGAGTTATAGATCTTGGTTCTAGTGATTTAATTTGTTCAATAACAATTGATAATGAAGAAACTATATCTCCAGATTTAGTTGTGTATTGTGAAGATTGAATAACTCCTACAACATTCACTAAGTCACCCTTTCCAAAAAAGCGACTCATATATGTTGCATTATTACCAAAAGCGACTAAAGGTATAAAGTCTGTTATTTCTTCATTATTGTTTCGATTTGAATTATCTCTTGTAATTGCAAGATTTGTTCTAACATAATTAATATTATTTTTGGATTCTTGCATTGTAATATCCTGAGATAAACGCCCAATTAATATCACTTTATTCAAATTCATTATTCTTTATCTTTTTTTGCCTTTTCTGTTTTTGTTTGTTGATCTAAATTGTTAAAAGATTTTCTTTTTGTTGTCTTATTTTCATTATTGTTATTTTCTTGATTTGTTTTATCGGAATTTGGTTTTTTGAAATTAGAATTTGGTTTTTTAAATTTCTTAGGTTTTCTTTTTAAACCTTTTTCAGTATCTAAATTTATACTTAAAATTCTTCAAATGTTTTTTGTTATATTTGATTTTCTTGTAAATTCATTAATTTCTTCACCTGTTGCTAATGTATTAATAACAAAATAACTTGCAGTTTTTGATTTATTGATCTCATATGCTAAATCTGTACGGTCTAACTTTTCAATCTGAACATCCTTTGATTTAAATGTAGATTTAGCAATTTCAGATATCACTTTTTCATCTGATGTAGGATCAAGAATCAACATAATTTCATATTTAGACATGTTGACCTCCTTATGGTCTTTACATTTTTGGATATTTTTATAAAAAATATCAAGGAGTAAATCCTCAAAAAAATTATAACAAAACATAAATATAAATTTAAAAAAGTCATTTTAATTTTGAACAAAAAAACCACATAAAGTGGTCTTTAATATATTTTTTATAGATAATTTGATACTTAATTAAAATTTTCTTTTGATACAAATTTATAATTTTATAATTCCTAATGCATTTAATCATAAGAAAATTGCAGCAAATAATCCAAAAGGAATACATAAAATTAAAACAATTAATTCTAAGTATGATCAATTTCCTTTTAACATGTCTAAGGCATAAATAATTACACCAATAATTGAAATAACTGGAAATAACAAAATAATTAAAGCTATTAATTTTTTTGTTTCAAATCTATTTTTAGCCATATAGTCCTCCTAAAAATTATTAAGCACATATATTTTAATTATGCACAATGTTAATTTTATCATTTAAACTAATAAAATTAGCCTGTTAAATTTTTAGCTATATTTTGTTTTGGAACAATTATTTTTTATTTTTTAATTGCTTTTCTAGCTTTATCAACAACTTCTTTTAATTGTTTAACTGATTTATCAAATTGTTTTTGTTCACTTGAACTTATTGGTAATTCAATAATTTCTTGTAATCCATTTGCTCCTATAACAGCAGGAACTCCTGTATAAACACCTGAATTTTTATATTGACCTTCTAAATATGCACCAACAGCTAATACTTTTCTAGAATCTCTGATAATGTTTTCACAAATATTTGCTAAGTTAACACCAATCCCATAAAAAGTTGCTCTTTTTCTATCAATAATTTCATATGCTTTTCTTCATACATATTCATGAATTTTTGGAAATTCTTTATCATCAATTCTTTTTTGTTTAACAAAGTATGATAATGGAACACCTCCAACTGTTGCAACTGAAAAAGCTGATACAGATGAATCCCCATGTTCACCCATAACATAAGCTTGAATTGATTGAGGAGCAATATTTATTCTTTTTGAAATTTCTCTAGTTAATCTTGCTGAATCTAATGAAGTACCTGAACCAATGATTGATTTTTTGTCAAATCCTGTTACTTCTTGATAAATTAAAGTTAAGATATCTACTGGATTTGATGCAATAACTGAAATTCCTTTGAAACCAGATTTTTTAATTCCTTCAGCTATATCTTTCATAATAACAGCATTACCTTCAACCATATTTAATCTTGTTTCACCTGGTAATTGAGGTCTACCTGCTGTTATAACAACAATATCAGCATCTTTACAATCTTTATATGTTGCTTCAAAAACATTGAATGGATAATCCATTGGAGCATTACCATCTTCAAAATCCAATACTTGACCTTCTACATTTTTTTTAACTACATCAATAATTCCATATTCTGATGCAAGTCCTCTATTCATTGCAGAATATAAAAATGAGCATCCAACAGCACCTGCACCTACTAAAATAATTTTTTTAGCTTTCATAATTCTTTTTTCTCCTAATTTTATTTACTAAAATTTATTATATTCCAATAATTATTTAATTACAAAAAAATGTATAATTTTGAATATGTATTACTTGTATGGAAATGAAAATTATTTGATTGATCAAGAAATTCAATCAATAATAAATAATAACAAAAATTATATAGTTGTTAAGATGAATGAAATTAGTGATATTGATGAAGTAATTAAACAAATTTCATCACTTAATTTATTTGGTGATGATAAGTTGATAATATTTAAAAATTTTCCATTTTTAATAAAAGCTACAGATAAAGAACAAGATATTATTGTGAATTCATTGAAATCTAGATTATCTTCCAATATTTTTATTTTTACTAGTAACAAATTATCTAATCAAAAAACAAAATCTAACAACAAAATATTGGATTATTTAGAAAAAGAAGCTGCATGTAAAGAATTTAAAGAATTAACTGATAAGCAAATTATTCAATTTGTTAAAGAACAAATTAACATAAATAATGCTTCTATAAGTGATATGGATTTAATTTATTTTTTGTCTAAAATTCCTAACAAATTAGATTTAATTATGGGAGAATTGGAAAAATTAATTTCTTTAGATTTAAATATTACTAAATCTAATATAGATGATCTAGTACAAAAATATAATTTAACT
>CASDWL010000054.1 GCA_949284615.1 uncultured Mycoplasma sp. | reverse complement strand
TTAAAATAATAATAAATTTATATTTTAATAAATTTGATAAAATAAGTTCTAAAATGTTTACTAAATTTAAAAAAATTTTTAAGTTGTCTACATGAAAGAGATGATTTATCTTATTTTTTTTCTTTATTTTTGCAGGATTATTTATAGGTTTATCTTTTGCTTTTAAAACAAAAGATACTAAGGTTTCTAATGAATATAAAAATGGTATTTCATTAGTCATTAACCCTGTTCAAGATGATGGAACACCTATCTTAGATGAAACTTATTCAAATCAATTATTATTTAATTTACAAAAAAGATTAGAAAATATTTTCCCGGATTCTATTATAACTTCAATATATAGTGAAAACAACATGTGAAGTATTGATATAACCAATATTGATGTTAATGATAAAGATATAATAAATGAGTTAATTAATGATATTACTAATAAAAGTTCATTAACATTATTGCCAATAAATGCAATATTTGACCCAGAGTTTTTTCATTCTACATCAAATAATAATTCTTTATTTAATTATGCAACTTTATCAGGTTCAAGTTATTCATTATCTGCCAATAATTTAAATGAATTTTATACATGGATAAAGGACCAAAAATTAGGTAATAAGGTTATTGTTTGAAAAAACTTTGGGATTTTAAATAAAATAGTAAAAAATGCTGTAGAGAATGATGGTTATTCAGGAACCTTATATGAATTTTTATTTCAGCAAAAAAGAACACCTGAAAATAAACCTTCAGGAGAAAATACCACAACTTTAGATACATATTTTTTTAAAGATGAATTAATTGATCCAGATACTAATAAGGTTTACAAAGCAACAGATTTTATTGTTTCAAAGAATGATATTGAAGATTTCAGTTTGTCAAGTTCAACAAAAAAAACAATAACAATAAACAAAGATTTTGGTGTTGCTAATTTGGATTTAACTAATGATCAGATTCAAAATGAATATTATGATGTTAGTTTTTGAATATCATCTTATAACTTAAATGATTATGTTCTAGCACCAAGAATTGCTTCTAATGGGAATAATGCATATTTATTTTTAATGATCTCTCTGATTACAATATTTGCTTTTATATCTATATTAGTTGTTATAAACTATGGTTATTTAGGAATAATATCCATTATTATATTGGCAATAATTATTTTTCTTGCTTTATTAATGATAAGTATATTTTTTGGAGATTACAACTCCTTTAGCATATTTTCAATATTATTAACTTTAATAATATCTACAGATTTTATTGTTTCTTTTTTATCCAAAATAAAGAAAGAACATAAATTTGGAAATACTGTTGCTAAATCAACAAAAAACACAATTAAAAATTATCAAAAAAGTATGTATTTAAAATCTATTATACTAACAACATTTATGTCTATATTTTATGTTGTTACTTCTTCTATTTTCAATCAATTTTCAATTATAATTTTAATTTCTTGTCTAGCAATTACTATTATTTTGTTACCATTAACAATATTTTTATCTAAAATATTTACAGGATTACAATATTTTGAAAATAATTCAAAATCAATAAGTTTCTTAAAATTAAACAAAAACAATGGAAAAAATAATATTGAAACCAATCATGAAATGGTTGAGTTTAATACAGAAATAAATAGTAATGTTGAAAATAATCAAATTAAAAAAGAAAATGTATTAAGTGATTCAATTATTCAATTTTCAGACAAAAATGAGGAAGATAAATATAATAAATTTGAAAAATTAGTAAATTCTAAAAAAAATGTTTTATTTTTTGCAATATTTATTTTTGTTATTGCAATGGCGTTATTGTTAGTAAATTTTTTAGTATCTGGAAATACTATTTTCAATGGGCTAAATTACAATAATGTAATTCAAGATCAAATAAATATAAACATAAGTAAAGCAGATCAGCAAATCTTTTCAAATGATGAAATAAATGTAATTAAGAATATTTTAATTAATAACGGGATTAATGAAAATAATATAAACATATTGGATCTTAAATCTTTTTCAATATTAATTAATAGGGATTTTTCAAATGAATTTATTAATGGTATTAATCAGCAATTAACAAATTTATATGATTTAGTTATTATTCCTGTAGAAATTGTAAATTCTGACACTTTTGTTGTTATGAGATTTGCGATGTATGGTATTTTGATTGCTTTAATTGTCACATGTGTTCTTGTTTTTATATGAATGGATTGAGTAAAAGCTATTACATTATTTTTCTCATTTATTATTACAGGAATTGTTATTGCTTTTATAGTTTTATTTGGAGGTATTAAATTTGATTTATTATTAGCAGTTGCAATAGTATCATCATTTATTCTATTATTATCATTTGCAATATCTTTTTTATCAAAAATACACTACAAATTAAAACTTTCAAGAATTGAATTGCTAACCAAAGAAAATATCAAAAAAATTGTTTATTATGAGTACTTTAAGATGTTGAAATCATTCTTGATTATTAATGGATTAATAGCATTTGTTTTTGTATTGTGTTTAGCATTATTAGGATCTCTTCCATGACAATTTTTATTAATTAATTTATTGTTTAGTTCTATAAATTTATTAGTTATATTGCTTATCTTACCAAAATTACTAATTCATTTTGAAGTTACTAAAGCAAGAATTTCAAGAAAAATTATTGCTGATAATTTTTGAGATACAGAAAAAATTAAAGAACAAAATTTTAAAGGCATTAATGATATTAAATAAATTGACATTTAAATTGATATAATAATATTTACTTTTAAAATTGTGATAAAAATCCTTTTTAAAAGGATTTTTTATTATTAAATTAAGGAGAAATAGTGATTCAAAAACCAAGAGGAACAAAAGATATTTTTGGATTAGATGAAAAAATCTATCAAAAGATTTTTTCTGAATTTGAATCTTTAGCTAGAACATATAATTTAAAAAAAATAATAACTCCTACATTTGAATCTTTTGAATTATTTAGAGATTCTAATGGAGAAAGTAGTGACATAATAACTAAAGAAATTTATAAATTTAAAGATTATAATGATCGTTTATTGGCTTTAAAACCTGAGGGTACAGCACCAGTTGGTAGAGCGATAATTGAAAATAAATTATTTAATGATTCTCAATATAATAAATTGTTTTATATTGATTCTATGTATAGATATGAAAAACCACAAAAGGGAAGATTGAGGCAGTTTTATCAAATAGGTGTGGAATTTACTAATAATTTAAATAATAATACTATTATTGATGTAATATCTTTAGCTTGTTCATTGCTCAATAAATTAAAAATAACTGATTATATTTTATATATCAATAGTATTGGCACACTTGAAGAAAGAGAAATATATATCAATAAATTGAAAGAGTATTTTAGAAAAAATAAAAATATGTTGTCTAAAATATCTCAAGAAAGAATTGATACAAATCCCTTAAGAATATTAGATGATAAAAATGATTCTAAGTTAGATTGTGTAAAAAATGCTCCTAAAATTTGTGATTTTTGATCAAAGGAAACAAAAGAACAATTTGATTCCATTTTAAAAATATTAGATTCACTTAATATTGCTTATGAGATAAATTATTCTTTAGTTAGAGGTTTAGATTATTATTCAAATATTGTTTTTGAAATTATTTCTACTTCAAATTTGTTAGGATCTAAAGTTACAGTAATTGGTGGTGGATGTTATTTAGATTTAATAAAAAATGACAATCATATCAAGATTAATGGTGTAGGTTTTGGCGTGGGCGTTGAAAGATTATTTGAAATAATTAAATATGATCAAAAATTTAATTTTGATGATGATAAAATTGATGTCAATTTCATTCTTGAAAATGAAGAACAATATGATAAAGTTAGGCCATTAATTTATTTATTAAGAAATAATAATATTTCAGTTGAATATAATTATCAAATTAAAAAATTTAAAAAATTATTTAGTGATGCTATGAAAATAAATGCAAAGATTAATATATTTCAAGAATTAAATCAACAGAATACAGATTATTGAACTATTAAAGTAGGGAAAAGTAATACTATTGTGAATCTAAGTGAAATGTATGAAAATATAAGTAAAATTCTATTTAAAGGTGAATAAAAAATGAAAAAATATCAAAATATTGAAATCTTAAATTTTAAAGAGAATACTAATTTAACTCTTTATGGATGAGTGCAAAATATTCGAAAGATGGGAAATTTTAATTTTGTTGATTTAAGAGATAGAACTGGTATTGTTCAATTAGTATTTAAAAATAAAATTGATTTTACAAAGGAATCTGTTATTAAAGTAGAAGGAATTTTAAAAATAAGAAAATCTCCTAATAAAGATTTAATTACAGGAAATTATGAAGTAGAAGTAGAAACTTATGAAATTTTATCAAGATCAAAAGAAATTCCCTTTGATATCAAAAATGATTTAAATGCTAAAGAGGATACTAGGTTACAATATCGTTTTTTAGATTTAAGAAGACCTAAAATGTTTGATAATTTATTTTTAAGACATAAAGTTATTAAAGTAATTAGAGATTGATTTAATGATAAAGGATTTCTTGAAATAGAAACACCTATTTTATCTAAATCAACACCAGAAGGTGCTAGAGATTATTTGGTTCCTACAAGAAACCAAAATAAATTTTTTGCTCTACCTCAATCACCCCAATTATACAAACAATTATTAATGATATCTGGTATTGAAAAGTATTTTCAAATATCAAGAGCATTTAGAGATGAAGACATGAGAAAAGATCGCCAGCCAGAATTTACTCAATTAGATATTGAAATGTCTTTTATTACTGAAGAAAGATTGTTTGGATTAATGGAAGATTTATTTAGCAACATTATGAATGTTGTTAATATAAAAATTGATAAATCTTTTTTAAGGATGAAATATGATGATGCAATAGATTTGTATGGTACTGATAAACCAGATTTAAGGTATGAATATCAATTAAAAGATTTAACTAATTATTTAAAAAAATCTAAATCCCCTTTATTTCAAAATTGTGAATCAATAAAATGCTTAATATTTGATCATGAAATAACAAATGCAAATTTAAAAATATTAGAAGAAATTACTATTAAAAATAAAGCTGATAAATTAATAACAATTAAAATTGAACAAGGAAAATTTAATTTAAATTCTTTAAATACTGCAATAGAAAATGAGTTAAATCATATTATTAAAGATTTTAATATTAGTAATGCAACATTATTAATAACTAAAGGAAATTATCATCAAGTAACTCAATCCTTAGGAGCAGTAAGAACTAAACTAAATGAAATATTTAATTTAGCAAATCCTGATGAATACAAATTCGTTTGAATTATAGATTGACCAATGTTTGAATTTGATGATGGTAAGATTGATCCAGCTCATCATCCTTTTACATCTCCAACAAGTGATACTATAAAATTTTTAGATAGTGATTTAACTAAAGTGAAAGCTAGGTCATACGATTTGGTTTTAAATGGTTTTGAATTATCATCTGGATCTATTAGGATACATGATTCTAAATTACAAAGTAAAATGTTTGAAATTCTTAAATTAACCCCAGAAGAAATTGATAACAAATTTGGATTCTTTTTAAATGCATTTTCTTATGGAGTTCCTCCACATGGTGGTATAGCTTTTGGAATAGATCGTTTAATTATGATTTTAGCAAAAGAAGAATCAATTAGAGATGTTATTGCTTTCCCTAAAAATGCTAATGGAATTGATGTATTATTTAACTCTCCATCTAATGTCAGTGAAGATCAATTAAAAGAATTGAAACTTAAAAAAATATAAAAAAGAAACTCATTATTAAAATGAGTTCCCAAATTGTAATTACAATCGCAACACTTAATAAAATTATGAAAGGTTGGGGTTGTGATTTTTTTATATAAAAAATCCTTCCAAC
>CASDWL010000053.1 GCA_949284615.1 uncultured Mycoplasma sp. | reverse complement strand
TTATTAATATCTTCTTTTCTTTTTCTTATAAATCATTGTTCCTACTGTGGCTGCAATAGCAATACCTGAAGGTGCTAATGAAGCAGATAAAATTATTGGTAAGTTATTTGAAGGAATTAGATCTTGCTGATAATTTAATGAAAATAAATTAGATTGGGTAGACAAATTGGGATTATTTTTTTCACTTATTTCAATTCAAAAATCTATTTGATTATTTAAAATAGATTGTATTTTAAAATCATAATTATAATTATTAGCATCTTCATTACTAAATCAATCTTGAATATAATTTTTTAGTAAATTAGGGTCATTTTGAAGATTCTTAATTTCTTCTTGTGTAAATATATCTTGAATTAAAGTTAAATTTAGATTATTAATTTTATTTTTTTCATTTTCTAAATTATCATTAACTATTGAATAATTTAAATTGAATAATCTAGATTCTTTATAAATATTTAAATCATTCAATAAAGTTATTTTAATTTTAAAAGAAAATGAATCATTTGATTTATTAAAATTTGTAATTTCATATTGATATTTGTTTGAATTAGATTCTATTTCAGATCAATTATATAGAAGATTTTTAAAATTGTTTTTATCAATAGCATCCAGTTCTTCTTGAGAGAATTCACTTTTTAATAATGATAATGATAAATTATTAATTCTATTTATTTCTTTATTTAATAATTCTTCTTCTGTTTCTACTGTATCTTGTTTAATGGTATAAGATAAAATAAATTCTTTAGATGTTCTGGTCAAATTATTTTTATATATTTTGATATTAAATCTAAATGAATTATTAACATTACTAAAATTTATTACTTCATATGCAAAATTTATTGTCTCTGTTCAATTATTAACATTTTGTAAAATGTTATCTTTATTGATTTGATTTATTTCTTCTTGAGACATAGTATTATTTTTTAAAGATAATGATAAATTATTAATTCTATTAATTTCATTTTCTATCTCTTGTTGATTATCAGGAAAAATTGGAGTTTCATCAAATCAAATATATTTTTCAAATGTTTTAGTTATATTTGAATTGTTGTTAGTCTTATCAGTTATTTTTATTTGAAATTTATAAGAAGCACTACTTGAATAATAATTTTTATTAAAATTGATAATTTCATAAATAAAATCTTGTGTATTTAAAGCAAAATTGTTGATGTTATTTAATAAATTATTTTCATTAATTGATTCGAAATCGTTCATAGTTATAAAATTTGAATTATCAAATTTCTCCATATAATATATTGAATATTTATTTAATCTATTTGCTTCTGCTAAAGCTAAATTAGGAGTATATGTAGGATTGTGATTTGGGATAATTCTAATTCTAATTCTAATTTCTCCTAAATTATTTTTGTTATTTATTTCTGAAGTAGAAGAATTTAATAAGTATAGAATTCTATAATCACCTACTGTCGCTTCATTAACATCATTGTATATGATTCTACTTTGGATTTCTTCAAAGGTTTTTCTTTCGTATTTCCAATTATATACATTGTATTGATAATGGTTAATTATTGAATACAATTGATTATTGTCAATATCTGAACCTTGAGGTAACTCTATGATTTTACTATTTTGATATGGCAATGAATCATTTACAATTCCTGTATCTTGTATTTTTTTATAAGTTAGTGTAGTTCCATTATTCATGATTTCATTATAAGATAAAGAATTTAATTCTGGTATCTGAATTAAAGACTTTCAATTTGCATTTTCATTATTGCTATTATAATTAGCTAAGTCATATAGAAAAAAATCTGTTTGTTTTGGAATGAATTTTTGACCTTCATAAACTTTAACAAGTTTACTTTGAATTTCATTATCATTTTCATCTACCAATTTTAATATTAAATTTTTTGATGGCAATTTATCATATCAATAATTAATTTTAATTTCTTCATTATTTTTAGTAATTTTAATTTCTCTATTTACATATGAATTAAAAGTTTTTTCTTCATCTAATTTATAACCATTAAATAATATATTCTCTAAGTAATGGCTAGTCCCGTTACATTTAACAATAGTTGAAGAACTAATATTAGGTATTGGTTGATTAGTTGCTTTATCCATAAAATTTATGGTTATTTTACTTAATCTGTTTCCTATGTTATAACTACTGAAATTACTATCTTTATAATAGGAATAATTCATTCTATCATAACTAGTTGCTAGTATTTCATTGGTGTCTGCATCGATAACTTCACCAATAATTTTATTACCTCTATTAGAAGATAAATTAGTTCCTCCTACATTTGTTGTAGTAAAAGCTAATCCTTTTAAAACTCCTGGTTGAATATTATAAATTTCGGATTCTTCTGTAAATCCACCATCTCCTGAAATGGTAACTCTTAATTTAATGTTTTTTGGTTTAGTAGTTTGATTATCTACAACCGTTCTAAAATCTAAATGATTATTTTTTGCTTTAGAAACATTAAAATCAAATACTTCCATTTTTTCTAATACTTCCACAAGATTAGCATAATTAGTTGTATAGTCAGGTCTTCCTTCTGAAATTGTTAATTGAGGATCAGCAATATAAAATAATTCTTCTTGAAGAATTTTTGCGCCTAAAGTCACTATGTGATGTGTACAAACTTCACAAAAATCACTATTTGAAGTATAAGCTCCACTGCCCATTTTACAATTTGTAACATTAGTAGGAATACATCAATTACCTGGATTTTTTGTTAATTTATAAACTCCAACACCTCTGAAATTTAGAAATTCTTTTCAAGGAATACTTTCTATATCATTTGGGTCTGATATTCAAGCTCTATTGGGACCTGTTGCTCCAACTCCAACTTCATCATATTCATCAGATAATTGAAATATTGAATGCCCCATTTCATGTAGAAAAATACCTTCTCCATCCCCTGAACCAGCAATAAAATATTCAGGAGCATTAGCCCTTCCAGTTAAATTGTATCTTATCAACCCTGATAATCTAGGCGAAGTTGTAGCATCTTCTTCTAAAAAATTGTTAACAAAATCATTTTGTAAAACATTCAATTTAATTATTCCTCTTTCATTTATTGCTGTAAAACTGCCATTATAATAAATACCAAAAAAAGTATTAGAAGAATTATTGATGTTATTGTATTGTCCTCAATTTGGTTGTATAGAATAAACATTAATTTTATCAGCTAAAAAAGTTTGATAAGGTATATAAACACCTCTATCACTTAACCCTATATTTGAATCATAAGATTTAGGATAAGTTGTAGATAGTCAAGGATCTACCAATCTATCTTTCATAATATTAGAAAATTGATCATCAGAAGCATCAGCAGCATAATTATCACCTAGTAATAGAACATTTAATGCATTGGGATTGTTTGTGACTTTACGAATAGTTTTAACAGGATATAAAGTATCTACTTTAGCTATTGGAAAAATGATGTTTTGATTTTCATTTTCTGCAATTTTATATAGAACTTGATTAATTATGTTTTTATCATTTTCTACAATACACAAAGGTGTTATTGAAAAAAGAGATAATAAACCTAAATTTAAAATAACTTTTCTTTTCATAATTCTTAAAATTATATATATATATATATATCTTTTTTGTAATTACGATCGCAACACTAAGAATTATTATATAGAAAACTAAAAAC
>CASDWL010000052.1 GCA_949284615.1 uncultured Mycoplasma sp. | reverse complement strand
TAATTATTTTATATCAAAATAAATATCTAATATTTTGATTAAATTCTTATTTGATAAAATTAAATTAATTATGAAAATATGTTTATTTGGTGGATCATTTAATCCAATTCATAAAGGACATCTGAAAATTGCAAGAATGGCAATAAAAAAATTAAATTTAGATCAATTAATTTTTATTCCTTGTCAAAGAAATCCATTTAAAAAAGATATGAATTATGCCAATGGTAAAGATAGATGAAAAATGATTGAAATGGTGTTAGAAGATAAAATGTCAATTTCAAGTTTTGAAATTGATAGAAAAGGAAATAGTTATACTATTGATACAGTTAAGTATTTTAAAAATAAATATCCAAATGATGAATTATATTTGTTAATAGGTAGTGATAATTTAACTAAGTTATCTAAATGAAAAGATATAGATGAAATTTCTAGATTAGTTAGAATTACCATATTCAAAAGAGAAAAAAATATAAATAAAATCAATGTTAAAAAATATAATTGTTTAGTCATTGAAAATGATTTATTTGAAGAATCTTCAACAAATTTTTTTAGAGGTAATTTTGATTTTGTTGAGGATAGGGTTTTACATTATATTGGAGAAAATAAATTGTATTTTGATGAAATATTAAAAAATGTTTTGGATGCAAAAAGATATTTACATTCCATTCATGCTAAAAATTTTGCTATTAAAATTGCAAAAGAAAATAATTATGATATAGAAAAAGCAGCATTTGCTGCATATGTCCATGATATTGCAAAAAATTTAGCAAATGGAAATAAGGAACAAGCAAGAAAAAAAATACAAGAATATTATAATGATTCTAAAAAAGAAATTTATGATTATCAATTACATCAAGAACTTGGATATATTATTTTAAAAAAATTTGGTATTGAAGAAGATATAGCACATGCTGTAAAAGTTCATACATCATTATCATTGGAATTAAATACATTAGATAAAATAGTTTATTTATCTGACAAATTGTGTCAAGGAAGAAAATATCCAGATATTCAAAAAATTAGGCTAAAAGCTATTAAAAATATTGATGAAGGTTTAAAAGAAGTAATAATAAAAACAAAAGAATTTAATACCCAAAAAGGAATTGAATTTACAAAAGAACAGGAAGAAATATATGATAAATGATCAAAATAAAAGAATTGGTCTCATAATTGCTGATAGTAATGAACTTCAAGATTTTTCTAAATTTAAATTTATTTCTTTATTTCAAAATAATAATAATTTCAATGTTTCATTATATGAGTGAAATAACATGAACATTTATGTTATTAATTCTTCCATAGGAATAGTAAATGCTTCAATGATTTGCCAATATTTAATTGATACATATTGTGTTGAGGAAATTTGAAATTATGGAGCTGTTGGAGCAACAAATAATTTAAGTATTAATGATGTGATTATTCCTCACAAATTCTTTTACTATGATGTAATTACTCCATGGTATAAATTTGGACAAGTACCTAATGAAAAAGAATATTATTTAAATTCATTTAGTGATCATAATAATATTAATATTGCTTCAGGACATTCATTTATTGACGATTTGGAACAAATAAAAAAAATAAAAGAAAAAATAGATGTAGATATATTTGACATGGAATCATGTGCAATTGCTCAAGTTTGCCATAAAAATAACATTCCTTTTTATTGTGTAAAAGCTGTTAGTGATATTATTGGAAATAATTTATTGAGTAAAAGAGATATTAATGAAAGAATTCACATTGCTTCAAAAAAAGCATTAGAAAAATTAATAAAATTATTTTCAAAATAAATAATATAATAATTTATGCATTGGTCAATTGCTATATTTATAAAATATAGAGGAAAGTCCGCGCTAGCACAAACTGAGATGTTTGTAGTGATTGTGTTGAATCTAATAAATTCAAGCTTAGACGACTAGTGCCACAGAGACGAGACTATTAATTTAGAGTGAAACGCGGTAAACTCCACAAGCTAGAAACCTAAATTTTGGTAAGGGAATTAATTCAAAGGAAATGAACAGAGAATTAAAAATTTATGAAAATAAATTTAGATAAATAATTGACGCTCTTTTAGAGAACAGAACGCGGCTTATAGATGCAAAAACACACAATGTGTGTTTTTTATTGAATTTTATTAATAAATTGTTTAATATCGTGTATTAATTTGCTGTTGTTTATAGAAGATTTAAAAAATGGATAAATAGAAAAATAATCATTTTGTATATTTTTTGCAATTTCACTTTGTTTAGCTTTATCTGTTTTTGTCAAAATGAAAACTAAATTATGTTTTAGATTAATTAAATGTCGAATAATTTGATTATCTTTTTCAGTTATCCCATGTCTAGAATCAATCAATAAGAAGACAAATTCTGGTTTATTTTCTTTAAAATATTGATCAATCATACCAAACATTTCTTCTTGAATTCTTATTGAAACATTTGCATATCCATATCCAGGTAAGTCGACTATTATTAACCCATTTTCATTTTGAAAATAATTTATTAATTGAGTTCTTCCTGGCATTTTTGATGTTTTTGCTAATTTATTATTATTTGCTAAAGCATTAATTAAAGAAGATTTTCCTACATTAGATCTTCCAATAAAGCAAATTTCTTTATTATTATGATTTAATCAATTATCTTTGTTAGAAGATGATTTAATAAATTTTCACATATTATATTATTTTATTTCCCTGGATCAATAATAATAGTTTCTTCAATTTTTCCATTTTTGTTTTTAATATGACATGTAACAGATTTATTTTTAGTTGATTTATTATTTTTTATAAATTCAATAGTTTCTTCTTTAGTTTTACATGTTTTTAAAGCTTTTGAACCATTTTCTTTCTTTACTTGTCAAGATGATACATTTTTATTTTTGTCATTTTTTTCATAAATAAAGTAAATTAATGAATTCTTATTAATTTTAGATTTTGGATTTCTATTTATTTTTACTGTAGAAGTAAAAGTTTTTAGTTTTTTTTCTGATTCATTATTTTTAACTATATTATCATTTTGGTCTTTTTGTTCTTCGCTTTCAGCAATTAACTTCATGCTTTGACTTTCATCATTCAAGTCATCATTTTGAGAATTATAAGCGATTAAGTCTTTATCTAAGTCTGTTTGTAATGTTAGTGTTTCATTTTGATTATAAATATCATAAGAATTTCTAGGTCTTTTAATTTCTTTAGTTTTAGTTTTATCTTTTTTTATTTTTTTAAATCATTTTTTTCATATAAATTTCATAAAACACTCCTTAAATAAATATAAACAATTATTTTCTTTTAATTTTTTTAATTTTATTATTTAATCCAACAAATTCAAGTTCATATTCTATGGCAGCACCTCGAATAAATTCAGATTTTGAATAAAAAGAGAATCCTAAATTTGCTAATTTATGAAACTTAATTTTATTAGCTGAAGCTAATATAAAAATTGATAATAGTTCTTTAATTTTGTGTCCATATAGAAAAACACCTAATATTTCATGTTTTTCATTAGTAAATATTTTTAATCTAGACTTATGCGCAAATAATTTTGAATTTAATTCATGATTGAAGTCATAAATAAATTCATTGAATTTAATATTATAAAAATTTAAATCTTGTTTATTCATACCATAAAAACAAATTTGGGGATTTATGTCAATTGTAAAACCTATATTATATAGTGAAAATTTTGGAGCTTTGCTTGATGTTAATATTCTAGATAAAGTAACAGCTTGAGAGTTTGCATATGAAGATATAAATTTAATCCCATTGGCATCTCCAACAGCATAATAAGTTGGATTATTTTTTACTTTAAATGAATTATCAATTATTATTGAACCTTTAGAATTTAATTCTAATTCATATCTAGTATTTAAATTTCTTATTTCACTTTTTTGATTATTAGTTACAATGATTTTTTCAACTTCAATATATCTTTCTTGATTTTGAGAGGTAAAATTAATTCTTATTTTTGAATCTGAAACTTTAATATGATTGGTTATTTTAGATTCTAAGCATCATGTTATTTTGTCATTTGAAAAATCATTTTTTAATACATATTCTAAATCATCATCAAAATTGTTAAATGGATTAACATTTTCATCAAAAAGATAAACATTAGTTCCTAATAAAGAAAATGCATATGCTAATTCTAGAGATTGTATGTTTGTTCCATATATAGCTACTGAAGAGTAAAATGTATTAATTTTAGAAATTTCATTTAAATTTAAATACATATTTCTTTCAAGATTTGGATAAAGATTATGATCAGGTTCAGTAAAATATGATCCTGTTGCAAAAATTAATTTTTTAAATCCATATTCTTCACCATTAAGCAATAAAGAATATTCATCTATTTTTTCTACATTTCCCTTTTTAAAATGAAAAAAAGAATTTGATTTTAAAGGTGTTGTTAATTCTAAATTTTGTTCTTTGTTAATAAATTTGATTCTTTCAGGTAAAGTAGATAATATTTTTTTAGGATCTTCTTGTCTATTAATTATTCTTTTAATTATTTTTGTAAAATTTCTTAAATCCAAAGATGTTTTGATCCCAATATCATCTTTATCTATTACTAATGTTTTTACTTCTTTTTTTATTAATTGAGAAGCTAAAATTAAACCTGTTTGCCCCCCACCTATAACAACAACATCAAATTTTTCTTTGATATTATTTTTATTTGATTTTGAGAATTTATTCTTTTTAAAGTTCATTTAAAATATTCCTATTTATGTTAATTTTTATAAAAAAATTATAACAAAAGATTATAATAATTTAATGTATCGTTTTTTTGTATCTAGAAAAATTGATGATCAAAAATTTGAATTGGATAAAAAGATATTAGATCATATAAAAGTTTTAAGATTAAATAAAAACGAAAAAATTTATTGTATTTATAATAATGAATTTTATTTATGTCATGTTGAAAACAATTATGCAATTATAGATAAAAAAACAGATATTAATAATGAGTTTAAAGGAAAAGTGTATTTATTTGCCGCAATTATCAATATAAAAAGATTTGAATGATTAATTCAAAAGGCTGTAGAATTAGGTGTTACAGATTTTTTTCCTGTTATTTCTAAAAATGTTAATAGTAAATATTTGCAGCAAATCAAGGCAAAAAAAGATAGATTTTATGAAATTGCAAAAAATGCTTCTGAACAATCTTTTAGAAATATTATTATTAATATACATGAAGTTATTAAATTTGAAGATGCAATAAAATTAGATTTAAAAAATAAATATATTGCTCATGAGAAAAATAATTCTAGTTGTGAAAACATGTTATTTGAATCTGATGTAGCATTTTTTGTAGGACCTGAGGGTGGATTTGATGAAAATGAAATAGATAAAGCAATTGAAAATAATGTTAAACCTATTTCATTAGGAAAAAGGATATTGAGATCTGAGACATCTTCATTATATTTATTGTCAAGAATTATAAAATAACAATTTATTTTTTAAAATAATTATCATATTCATTATCAAAAGTAACATCTATTTTATCAAAATCGATATTACAAATATAATAAACATTTCCATTGTAATCTAGTGAATAAGGCTTCAATTTTTTTCATAAATTATTTTCATGGAATTTTAATGTTGCATTGTATTCAGAATCAATAATTAATGTATTTTTTGGAATTCTCAAAGGAATTGGATGATGTTTTAATAATTCAAAATTTGTTTCAGCTTGCACGAATTTTAAACGTTTTTGATGATTATATAAGAACATTGAAAAATAGATCAATTGTTTATTTTCTGATATATGTCTAAAATTATCTACAAATTTCAATAATCCTTTTTTTAGAGATATTGATACCATTAATACTTCTATTTCTTTTTTTGCTGAAGGTGTTTTAAAGAATATTCTTGCATAACAACTTATATCTGATAAATTATTTCTGTATAAATTTTCATTTGAGTAAATAAATACATCTTTAAAAATTGATAAATCTTTTAAAGAGTCTTTCAAAAATTGCTCAAATTTAGATATATAAATTAATGGAAAATTTTCTAAGTTGATTAGTAATGATGAATATGTTTCATAGTAACCATTAAAAACAGCATTTTGGTTTGGCTTTATAATAGAGGCAATATTAGTAATCTTTTTGGTTGAATAATTAAAATTAATTCCATTTAAAGGTGTTGCAACTATTTCTCATTTATCATCACCATTATTAATAATGTTATATTCATTATTTTCAATTACAAATTTTTTTCTGCCTGCTCTTTTTTCAATTGATAGTGTTGAAGCAATATAAATACTTGATGAATTCTCATCAAAATAATCAATATTTCAACCACCTTCTACATTAGATGCAAATTTATCTTTTAAAACAATCTTATTAGCAAAATCAATTCCAAAGTTCTTATCTCCAAATTGCACTTCTCATTGTTTTAAAGCAAGATTATGCAAACCACTATTTTGATTATAATCAATGTTATTGATATTGTTGTTATTGATGTTATTATTAATATTGTTATTTTTAATATTATTGTTAATTTCTTTGGTATCCATATATTCTAAATTTTCTAATTTCATTTGATTAATTTTTTCATCTAATCTTAATCTTTCTAATTGAAGAGTTTGTTCATTTAATCTTTTTGTTAGTTGTTGAATTACATTATTTGAATAAAAATCATTTGTATTTGTGTTGTAGTTTGTTGTTACATTATTATTTGGATATTTATCTTGAAAAATTGTAGTTGAGTCAAAATCATCATCATTTGAGTAAGTATAGTCATGATATAAATAATCATCTTCAATAGTGTTTTTTTGCATTAAATTTAATTCTTTTGTTTTTCTAATTTCATTTCTTAATTTTCTTAATTTTTCATTATTTTTTTCTATTTGAATATTTTGATTATTTTCTTTTAAATGACTTAATTGTAATTCTAAAGTTTTAATTTCTTTTTCTTGTTGTTTAATAAAATCTTGAGAATCTACATCATCATTTTTTGTATTTAATTCATCTGTTTCAAAAATGATATCTTTATTTTCATTATTATCAACATTATGACTCTTATATTCAATTAAATTAATATCTCATTGACCTGTTGAATTTTTTTTAACTGAAAAAATTTTATTGTTAACAATAAATTCTTCATTTTCTCTTTCAGTTATATTTTTAGGAAATTCCCTTTTAGAATCTATATTTGCAATTAAATACTCATCATCTCCAAAATTAATTAAAGATCATCCATATGGAGAGTCATAATTTTCATAATCATTTTTATGAATTACTCTTCCCGAAAAATCTTTTCCTATATTAACATTTTTTCCAATTTGAGTATTTCAAATTTCATTTTTAATCTCTAAAATTGATTTTTCACTTTTTATCATATTAATTAACAAATTATAACATATTTTAATTGTGTAAATATAAATATATTTAATAACAATTAGTAAATTTTAAATAAAGCAAGCATAATATTTAATAAATTTTAATTGAATATTTAAATTAATTTTTTTAATGTATCTTTATTCAAATTGTTTATTAAATATGTTCCTACAACATTAAACAATGAACCATATTTAAATATTTTTTTAGAATTAGAATTATTTATTCCACCATCAACTTGAATGACTGTGGGCAATTTTTCCATTTCAATAAAAGAATGAATTTCTTCAATTTTTTTATAAGTATTCTCTATAAATGTTTGTCCTCCAAAACCTGGTTCAACAGACATAATCAACACTAAATCAAATAAATATAGTATGTGTTGAATTTCTTTGAAATTGGTTGATGGTTTTATTGCTATACCTATTCAATTAGTGTGTGAAAATTCATTTATAAATTTAATTATTTCTTCTTCATTTTTAAAAGATTCATAATGTATTGTTAAACATGTAACAAAGTCTTTTAATTGGTGAGCATATTCAAAAGGATTTTCAACCATTAAATGAGCATCAGATAAATGTTTTTTGCAATTATCTTTAAATGATTGTATTTCTTCAATAGAAATAGCTTCATTAGGAACAAATTTATTGTCCATAATGTCATAATGAATTCATTTAATACCCATATCAATTAATTCATTAATAACATTAACTCTATTTTTTTTATCAATATTTAAGATAGATGGTGTAATTTGTTTTTTTATCATGATGTTTTTTGTTTCTCCAATATTTCTAATAGCATTTTAATATAGTTATCATATCTAGATTTTAATAATTTTTTATTTTCTAATTGTAGTTTTATTTCACATTTTTTTTCTTTATAATGAAGACAAGAAGTAAACTCACATAATTGAGATCATTTTTTAAAATCAAAAAAAGATTTTGATAATTCTTCCTTTGTTAAATTTATTGTTAAAGAACTAAAACCAGGAGTATCTATTATTTTAATATCTTCTTTTTCAATCATCTCAATGACTCTTGTTGTATGTTTACCTCTATTTAATGCTTTTGAAATTTCTCCAGTTTTGTTTGATATATTTAATAAATTGTTTAGTAAAGTTGTTTTACCAGCACCTGATTGGCCTGTAACAACTGATAATTTATTTTTAAGTTGATTTTTGATTAAATCTAGATTTTCAAGATTAATATTATTTATTAAAAAAGATTCATAACCTTGAGATTTATAATCATAATATGGTTGATTATCTCCTAAATCACTTTTTGTAAATATAATTATTACAGGAATTGATTGAACTTCAATTGTTGCTAGCATTTTATCTAGTAACAAAGAAGAAAATTTTGGTTCATTTAATGATGTTACAATAATAACTTGATCAATATTTGCAATTTTAGGTCTAATTAAGAGATTTTTTCTAGGAAGAACATTGATTAAAAGAGAATCATCTTTAAATTCTATAAAATCTCCAACTAAAGGATTGATGTTATTATCCCTTAATGAACCACTAGCTCTCAATCGATAAATTATGTTATTTTCATCTTTAACATCATAAAAACCAGCAATTATTTTTATAATT
>CASDWL010000051.1 GCA_949284615.1 uncultured Mycoplasma sp. | reverse complement strand
GTTGAGATGTATCAACTAATAATACCAAAATCAAAATTAAAGATGGTATTTATGGAGCATTAAATGCTTACAATAATAATATTTTAAATTTAACTGATGTTGAATATCAAACGTATTCTAAATATGTAAATGATTATGTAACTAATAATAATGTTATTAGTAAAAATGATATTCTTGTTTTAAATATTAAGCTTTCATCATGATCGTGAAGAATAGATTCAAACCAAAATGTAATGTTTAACTTTTTATAAACAATTTTTAAATAACATATAAGTAAATATAATAAAATTATATTATGAAGAAAAAAGAACAAAATAAAACTCAAGATTATTTATATAAAAAAGATCCAAATGAGAATTATGAATGTGAATCATGTGCAGATCATGTATGTAATGATGAATGTGGTTGTGAACTTTCAGAACAAGCTAAAAAATCATTAGAATTAATGAAAAATAAGTTAAATAATAAAAAATAAATATAACATGAATAAAAATATAAATCGTGATTTTATTACTATTAAAGGTGCTAATGAAAATAATTTAAAGAATGTTTCTCTAGTTATTCCTAAAAATAAATTTGTTATTTTTACAGGATTAAGCGGAAGCGGGAAATCCTCTTTAGCTTTTAATACAATATATGAAGAAGGAAGAAGAAGATATGTAGATTCTTTATCATCTTATGCCAGACAATTTTTAGGAGGAACTAAAAAACCTAAAGTTGATTCAATTGAAGGATTGTCTCCTGCAATTAGTATAGAGCAAAAAACTACTCATGCTAATCCTCGTTCTACAGTAGGAACTATTACAGAGATTCATGATTATTTAAGATTGTTGTTTGCCAAAATAGGTAAACCTTTTTGTCCTAAACATAAAATAGAAATTTCTGCCCAAAAAATAAAAGATATTATTGATCAAATTTTTCAATTACTAGAGGAGAGTAAATTGCTAATTTGTTCACCAATTGTAAAAGGTCAAAAAGGTACTAATAAACACTTATTTGAAAAATTAAGACAAGACGGTTTTTTGAGAGTGAAAATTGATGACCAAATTTTTTCTTTAGATGATGAAATTAATATTGAAAAAAATAAAGCACATAATATATCAATTATTGTAGATAGAGTAGTTTTAAATGAAGAAAATAAATCTAGAATTACAGAAGCAGTTAATGTTGCTTTAGAATATTCTAAAGGTCTTGTAGATGTAGAAAATATTAATAATAATGAAATTCATAATTTTTCTCAACAGTTTGCTTGCATTCATGGAGATTTCCAAATGCCTAAGATTGAAACTAAGTTGTTTTCATTTAATTCTCCATATGGTATGTGTAGTAAATGCAAGGGTCTAGGAGTTATTATAGAACCTGATATTGATTTAATTATTCCTAATAAAAAAATGAGTATTAATGAAGGTGCTATAGATAAAATGCCTGGTATTTCATCAAAAAATAATGATTCATTATCTTGACAAGAATTTATCTGTCTAATGAATCATTACAACATTTCTTTAAATGAACCTATTGAAGATTTATCTACAAAACAAATGAACATTATCAAATATGGTTCAACTGAAGAAATTGAATACCAAATAATATCAAAAGATGGAAGAAAACATCTAAGAAAATCTCAAATAGAAGGTTTAGTTACTAAGTTAGGTAGATTATTCCTAGAAACAACAAGTGAGGAAATGAGACAGTGATATGGCAGATTTATGTCTGAAACATTATGCGATAAATGTAAAGGCTGCAGATTAAATGAATATGCTTTAGCTGTAAAAGTTGGAAAGTTAAATATTCATGAATTTTCATCATTATCAATAGAGGAAGAATATAATCTAATTTTTAATTTAGAATTATCAAATGAAGATAATGAAATTGCTAAAATGATTATTCAAGAATTGGAATCTAGATTAGGATTTTTAAAAAATGTAGGACTAGAATATTTATCATTAACAAGGACAGCTGAAACTTTAAGTGGTGGTGAAGCGCAAAGAATTAGATTAGCTACACAAATTGGATCTAAATTGACAGGCATTTTATATGTTTTAGATGAACCATCTATAGGATTGCATCAATCAGATAATACAAAATTAATTAATGTTTTAAAACAAATGGTTGATATAGGTAATACATTAATTGTAGTAGAACATGATGAAGAAACAATATTGGCAGCAGATTATATAGTAGATATTGGACCTTTAGCAGGAGATAAAGGTGGAGAAGTAGTTGCAATAGGTACTGTAGAAGATATCAAGAAAAATAAAAATTCCATTACAGGTCAATACTTAAGTAAAAAAATGGAAATCAAGGTTCCAAAAGTACGAAGAAAAGGGAATGGATATAATATTGAAATCATTGGTGCTAAGGAAAACAATTTAAAAAATATTGATGTTAAAATTCCATTAGGAAAATTTATTGCTGTTACAGGTGTTAGTGGAAGTGGGAAATCTACTTTAGTAAATGAAATTTTAGTAAAAGCTTTAGAAAAACAAATCAATAATAATAGTATTAAACCTGGTAAATTTACTAGAATAAATGGAACTTTAAATATAGATAAAATTGTAAAAATATCTCAATCTCCTATTGGTAAAACACCAAGATCTAATCCTGCAACTTATACTTCAGTTTTTGATGATATAAGAGATTTATATGCAAATGTTGAATTAGCAAGATCTAGAGGATATGAAAAAGGAAGGTTTTCTTTTAATATTCCAGGAGGAAGATGTGATAAATGCCAAGGAGATGGCTATATAAAAATTGAAATGCAATTTTTACCATCTGTATATATACCTTGTGATCATTGTGATGGTCAAAGATATAATTATGAGACTCTTGAAATAAAATATAAAGGAAAATCAATAGCTGATGTTCTAGATATGAGAATTTCTGAAGCAATTGAGTTTTTTAATAATCGTTCTAAAATAAGAGATAAATTACAATGTTTAATAGATGTTGGATTAGGATATATTAAACTAGGTCAATCATCTACAACATTAAGCGGTGGTGAAGCACAAAGGATAAAATTAGCAACTTATTTACAAAAAAAACCTACAGGTAAAACATTATATGTTTTAGATGAACCAACAACTGGATTACATTCTTATGATATTCAAAATTTATTAAATATTTTAAATAGAATTGTAGATGGTAAAGATACTGTTTTAGTTATTGAACATAATTTAGATGTAATAAAATCATGTGATTATATTATAGATCTGGGTCCACATGGAGGAAATAAGGGTGGGACAATAATAGCTACAGGTACTCCTGAAGAAGTTGCTAAAGTATCTAAATCTTTGACAGGTAAATATTTAAAAGATTATTTAAAAATAGGTAAAGAATAAAAGAAAGATAATTCACCAACATTATAAGCACAATTAGGATAAAGAGCTATATCAGAAGTTGATATTTTAATATTAGGTATTGTTATTTTTTGATTATTAGTTTCTGATACATATTGATCACTAGGTGCTTCAATATTTATATATAAATTTTTATAATATTCATTATTAAAATAATGAGGATATATTTTAATTAAGTAATTTTTTAAATTATTAATAATTGCCATTTCATTTTTTTGCCAATAATCTAAAAATTGAAAATTTGAATTGCCATTTTGTTGATTTGATTCATATTCATTTAAATAGGAGTCAATTACATTATTTTTAAAAAAGTTTCTTAAATAGCTAATAAAGTTTAAATCTTGTGAGAATTTTTCTGATAATAATGATTGAATTTCGCTCTCAGTTAAATTTTTTATAAAATTAATTTCTTTTCCATTTTGATATATCTTATTTATACTTAATTCACATATTAAATTATCATTGTTATTAAATTTAATAAAAACTGATGAATTTATATCTTCATTAATTTTTGGTAAATAAAAATCAATAATTTCACCACTCACATTATTAATAGAATTTTCTAATTCTTCATAATATTTTAATTCTGTATCTGAAGGATTTTCTGATTTATTAACAGTAAATGTTAGTTTTTCATTTATTAAATCCAATATATTAGTGATAACAGAATTATTATCTATAGAAACTGAAATATTATTGTTTTTTATATTAGTTATTATTATTTGTGCATCAGAAGAAGATAAATTATTAGAACATGAAATAACACTCAATGGTGCAATTAATATACTAGGAGCAATAATTAACAAGAATCTTTTTTTCAACATCATTGTAATACCTCTTTATTTTAATTCATCAATTTTATATGATAACTTCAATGAAATTTCATTGTTAATTACATCATTATTTGGAACAATTTTACTATTAGAATATAAATTTAAATAAATTTTACCATCTTGTTTTGAATCAAAAGAAATGCATAAATCATTTTGATAAAGATTAATTGTATTATCATTAGTTTCTTTTATTAGTTTGATTGATAATTGGTTTTCTAACTCATCAATAGTCATTGAATCATTTATAGAAATAGATTTATATTTCAAATAATTTAAAATATTAGTTCTTAAACATTTATAAAATACATTATTTTCTGGTTCTTCGTCTGCAGATCAGTCAAAATAATTATTTGGAGATTCGATTAGATTATTTATATTTGATAAATCTAATTTCTTTGTGACAGTTCTATTGCTATATGGTCCTGAACTAACATCAACAACCACCTCAATGTAGTTTAATTTATTTTCACTATCTAAGCTATCTATTGATGGAAAGATAATAGTTTTAATTTTTGGCACCACACTAAAAGATGCTGCATCGTTAATGCTTAAATTTTCATTTCATGATTTTAATTTTTCAGATTCATTAATAATAACAACATTTTTGTTTTGTGGTGCTGATACATTAGATACAAATAAATCTTTAATTAAAATTGGATCATTATCTGATTTACCTAATGCTTGTCTAATTGCTATTTCATTAATTTCTAAAGAAAATAAATTTTCATCATTTAATAAATCATTAAGTTGTGCTTCAAGAGATGATGAACAAGAAACAGTACTAATAACAGGAATAGATAAAAATGTAATACTTAAAGATGTTAAAAATTTTAATTTTCATTTTTTCATAATTAAATCAATTTTAATAAAAAATATATTAATAATTAATATATTCCCAAATTGTAATTACAATCGCAACACTTAATAAAATTATGAAAGGTTGGGGTTGTGATTTTTTTATATAAAAAATCCT
>CASDWL010000050.1 GCA_949284615.1 uncultured Mycoplasma sp. | reverse complement strand
TTTTCCATATTCAGGACTTTCTAAATATTCAGGAATTTCTAAAGTGGTAGCATTCCCGTCATATCTTAAAATTTCTCCTGCTCCATTGAAATATATATGATTTTTTTCATCATACATTTCTATATCTGTAGGTATATCTCCATTTTGCGCTTCTCCATCACCTTGATTAGAACAAGAAGTAACAAATGGAATTGCAACAAATGCAATTGAACTTAATCCTATTACATTTAAAACTTTTAAATTTTTTATCTTCATAAAATCATTTTAACACAAATTTTTTGTATGTATATAAAAAGTCTAAATACTCAAATACTTGAATTTATTATTTAGCTTTTTATATTTTATAAGATAAAACAATAATTATAAAAAGTGAAAAATATATCAGTAGAAAAACTATTCATTAAAATTTTAAGAGTTAACTTTAACACCACCTCTTACTACACAAGTAGAAGGAAATGTGTTAGAGTAATATTTGCAATTTTCAGGCAACACAACTTCAGAATCTTGAATAAAAGAAAAAGCACCAAAACCAATTTCTGTTACAGAATCCGGAATAACTAATTCAGTTAATTTAGAATATAAGAAAGCATTAGTTCCAATTTTAACTAATGAATTAGAAAGAGCCAATTCAGTTAATTCAGAAACCATAAAAGCCATATCGCCAATTTCTGTTACAGAATCTGGAATAATTAATTCAGTTAGCCTTGACCTAATAAAAGCACCTGTGCCAATTCTAACTAAAGAACTAGGAAGACTCAATTGAGTTAATTTAGAATAAGCAAAAGCACTATCACCAATTTCTATTATAGAATTAGGAAGACTTAATTGAGTAAATTCAGAATAATAGAAGGCATTAGCAGCTATTTTTTTAACTTGTATTTTTCCATATTTAGCACTTTCTAAATATTCAGGAATTTTTAAAATAGTAGCATTTCCATCATATCTTAAAATTTCTCCTGCTCCATTAAAATACATTTTATTTTTTTCATCATACATTTCTATATCAACAGGTATATCATCATTTTGCATTTCACCACCTATTAGAATGAAATGAGTTGTAGTCAAAGAAACTGCAACAAGTGCAATAGAAGTTATTGATGTAAAACCTATTAATGTACTTAAAACTTTTGCTTTCATATAATTTCATTTTAGCATAAAAAAAGCCATAAATTTAATATAAATTTAATCAAATATCTCTTTAAATAATCTATGTTAATAAAAAATAAATATATTAAATTATGATACTATTCTTATTTTTTTTCCATAAAAACGATTGAAATTAATTTTTTAAATATGTATTTAAACATATAAAAAACAATAATGATAATAATCAAAATAATATTTTTATGATTCAAAAAGCATGAATTATAATTTATTCAAATTTATTCAAATTTATTCAAAATAAATCATATATCAATATATAATTAATCATGGTGTTAAAATGCCAAAAATTATTGAAAACAAAATTTATGAATATGTTAAGAAACATAAAATTGTCAAATCTAAAAATATTGAAAAAGTTTTTCAATTAACTCAGTCTTCAGCTAGAAGATATTTAATTAAATTAGAAAATCAAGGACTTATTAATAGGTCATTTGGTGAGATTCTGTTGAATGAAGTTGAAAATTTTCAAGATCAAAAAATTGAAAATAAACTTAATACAAATGTAGAATCGAAAATTAAAATAGCTAAATATGCTTCTCAATTAGCATTAAATTATAAGACCATTTTTATAGATTCAGGAAGCACTTGTTACTATTTATTACAATTTTTAGATAAAAATATAGAATTATTTACAAATTCCATAACAAATGCCAATTTAGCTTTAGAATTAGGTTTTAAAAATGTTAATATCCTTGGTGGAACATTAAAACCTGAAACAAAATCAATTGTTAATTTTAATGAAGAAGAATTAAATAAAATTAATTTTCCTATTTCTTTTTTGGGTGTAAATGGTATAGATAAAAACGGTTTTTTATATACACCTGAAAAAAGAGAAGCAAAAGCGAAATTAGAAATAATGAAAAAGTCTTTAATAACTGTTATATTAGCAGAGAAAGAAAAATTCAATACTATATCGACATTTAGATTTGATGATAGTAAATCAAAAATTATTATTGTATCTGATATAAAAGATAAGAATTTAAGAAATTTAAATAATGTTTCTAATATTCAAATAATAAAAACAAAGGAGTAAGAGTGAAATTAAATGAATTTTTTAAAAATGATTTAATTGTTGTTGATAAATCATATAAAACAAAAAAAGAAGCTCTTGAATCTTTTGCAAAAATTTTAGTTGAAAAAAAATATGCTTCTAATAAAAAAACAATAGTTGAATTAGCTTTAAAAAGAGAAGCAGAAACCTCAACAGGAATTGGTGAAGGAATAGCTATTCCTCATATTAGAGATGAGGTAATGAAAAAATCAGTTATTTTTTTCGCAAAAGTGAAAGATATGGATTGAGAATCTTTAGATGGAAATCCAGTTAAATATATATTCTTTATTGCATTAAATCCAAAAGAAAGTGGATCACATGTAGAAATTCTTGCTGATTTAATGAAATTATTAATGAATGAAAATTTTAAAAACGAATTAATAAACATTAAATCGATTAATTCTTTAAATAAATTAATAAATAAATATAATGAGGTAAAAGAAGATAATTCTAATCAAATTTCTTCTACTGCTGAAGGAACTTATGATATTGTTGCAATAACAGCTTGTCCTACAGGAATAGCACATACTTTTATGGCTCGTGATATGTTAGAAAAAGCAGCAAAAGAAATGAATATTAAAATCAAAGTTGAAACTCAAGGTGCAGATGGAGCTAAAAACGTTTTAACTGAAAAAGATATTAAAAATGCTAAGGGTGTTTTAATAGCGTGTGATCGTGTTGTTGAATTATCTAAATTTTCAGGTCATGAAAATGTTTTAGAGATGGGTACAAAACCTGTTATTAAAGATGCTAAAAAAGAAATTCAAAAATTATTAGATAGAAAAGGTGAAAAATTCTTAGCTTCAAGTAATAAAAAAGAATCAACTAATCAAGACAATCAAGAAATGTCTTTTAATGGTTTCGGAAAAAGAATGTATCGTTCATTAATGACTGGTGTTTCTTACATGTTGCCATTTGTGGTTTTTGGTGGTATTTTAATAGCAATTGCATTTTTATTTGACTTCCAAAATTCAGGTCAAAGTAATTTTGGGTCAGGAACTCCTGCTGCAAAATGATTTAAAACAATGGGAGATTTAGCATTTGGAATGATGGTTCCTATAATTGGGGCTTACATTACATTTGCAATTGTAGGTAGACAAGGATTATTGCCTGGATTCATGGTTGGTTTAATGTCTCAAGGTAAATTCTTGTTTAGTTTAAATCCATCTACAGGTGAAGTAAATTGATTTAGTACAGCTGAAAGTAGTGGAGGCGGGTCATCCGGTATTTTTGGAGCAATTGTTGGAGCATTTTTAGCTGCTGCTATACTTATTGCATTAGTAAAATATGTATTTGTTTATTTACCTGCATCAATTTCAGGGCTTAAAAATATTTTATTCATTCCTTTATTTGGAACATTAGCTGTAGTAACAGTATTTTGAATGGTAAATATACCAATGATTTATGTAAATTTTGGATTTACTAAATTTTTAGAATTAATGGAAGGTAAAAATTATTTAGCTTGATTATTAGGAATGATATTAGGTGCTATGATGGCATTTGACTTAGGAGGTCCTATTAATAAAGCTGCATATTTATTTGCAACAGCTTCATTAACAACAAACTCAGGAGGAACAATAGCTATGGCCGCAGCTATGGCAGGTGGAATGACTCCTCCATTAGGAATTGCTTTATGTTGTACATTTTTCAAAAAAATGTGAACAGATGAAGAAAGAAAAACAGGAATGTTAAATTATGTTATGGGACTATCATTTATTTCAGAAGGTGCCATTCCATTTACACTAGCTAAACCTAAGGTTATTATTCCTGCAAATGTTATAGGTGGAGCAATAACAGGATTATTAATTGGAGCATTGGGTGTTTCTATTTCAGCTCCTCATGGTGGAATTTTAACAGTTGCATTATGTAAATTAAGTGATACTATTTGGACATTAGATGAAGGAGTAAGAATAGGTTTAGGAATTACATTCTTTATTGTTGCAATAGTTGTTGGTGCTGTTGTTGAAATGTTCTTTATTGTTTTATTTAATAAAATATTTAGTAAAAATAATGAAAATAAACAAGTAGCAAAAGAAAAATTTAATAAAACATTTTCTAAATTCAAAAAATCTGAAAATCAACAAAAATTTCATGTCAATGAAAACTTCAACTCAAATTTATTATTAATAAATAATTAATATGATATATACCATTACATTTTCTCCTTCAATTGATTATGTTATAAATACAAATAATAAATTTGAATCAAATGATTTAAATAGAGTTGAAGATTATGAGTTAGTTCCTGGAGGAAAGGGGATTAATGCTTCTATAATTCTTAAAAGAATTGGATTTGAAAATAAAGCAATATCTTTTTTAGGTGGAAAAACTAAAAAATTATTTTTAGAACTTATGTCTGAAGAAAAAGTTGAAATGATTAATTTTTCATCAGAAAATGATACAAGAATTAATGTTAAAATGTTCTCAAAAGATTCATCTTTTGAAATAAATGGTGCTAGAGCTAAAATTAATAGTGATGAATATAATAAATTATTAGATTTTATAGATCAATTAAATTCAGATGATTTTATTTTCATAATGGGTATTTGTGAGGAAGAATTTTTAATAAAATTAATTCAAAAAATTCATAATAAAGGCATTGAATTTGCTTTAGATATTGATTCTAAAATTATTTTGGAATTGGTTAAGTATAATCCATTCATTATAAAACCAAATCGTTCTGAATTAGAATCTTTATTAAATATAAAAATAAAAGATTTAAATGATATTAAAAATGCTATGGTTAAAATCAAATCATTAGGATTAAAAAATTTAATAGTTTCTGATGGAGGAAAAGGATCATATTTTATTGGTGAAGA
>CASDWL010000049.1 GCA_949284615.1 uncultured Mycoplasma sp. | reverse complement strand
TTTATAAACTTAAAAATTGTAGAGAAATGTTCAAGATTGTATTTAAAAATTATATTATTTTAAAAAATTATATTGGAAAGTTAATTATTAACACTTTCCATGTAAGAATTTTACTATATATATTTAAATTATTTGTTAAATTATTAAATATTTTTTTGTACTTGAGTAACAATTTTTTTAAATACATCAGGATTTTGAATAGCTAATTCTGAAAGCATTTTACGATTAATTTCAATATTAGATTTTTTAAGACCATTAATAAATTTTGAATATGTCAATCCTTCTGATCTAACTACTGCATTTATTCTAGCAATTCATAATTTTCTAAAATTTCTTTTTACTTGTTTTCTATCTCTAAAAGCATAAGTTCAAGATTTAACAACTTGTTGCTTAGCAACTTTAAATCCTATTGATTTATGACCTCAATAACCTTTAGCTAATTTTAATCATTTTTTTCTTCTACGATGAGTTACAATTCCACCTTTTACTCTCATAAAAAACTCCTTTTATTTATTATTAATTAAAACATTCCTTTAAATCTTTTTAAATCTGATGGGTGCATTAGTTCAGATTTTCTTGATTGTCTTTTTTGTTTAGTTGTTTTATTTTGTGCTAAATGTGATCTAAATGCTTGAGATCTTTTAACTTTTCCTGTTCCAGTCACTTTAATTCTTTTAACTAAAGCACTTTTTGTTTTCATTTTTGGCATATATTATTCCTCCTGATCAAGTTTTTTTTCTTTGTTATTTTTGTTATATTGAATCATTTTCTTTTTATCTTGCTGAATAAACATATCTAAAAATTTTCCATTTAATATTGGTTCTTTTGATATATAGGCAATATCTTCAACCTCATGATAAAACTTCATCAATGTTTCATGACCAAATTCAGGTCTTTGAATTTCTCTTCCTTTAAATTTCAATGAAACTTTTACAATATCTCCATCTAAAATGAATTCCCTTGCTTTTTTTGCTTTGGTTTTAATATCATTATCGCCAATAAAAGCTGTTAATCTAATTTGATGAGACTCAACTCTCGATTGTTTAGATTTTTCTTCTTTTTTTCTCTTGCTTCTTAAGTATTTAAATTTTCCATAATCTAAAATTTTTGCTATTGGTTTAGGTTCTACTGAAATTAAAACTAAATCCATTTTCATTTCTGTAGATTTTTGCAAAGCTTCACTTCTTGTTAAAACACCTATTTGTTCACCTTCAGGTCCTATTACAAACAATTTAGGATGTGGAATATTTTCATTAATTAAATGTTCGCTAGTTGGTTTTTTTCGTTTTTGAATAAAGTTATTTTGTTGAATGATAATCTCCTTGAATATTTTATTTAAATAACAAAATTATTTAAAAAGAAAGTAAATATTTTTGTTGTAGCTAAACCCAAAGTATTATTACAATCAGGTGAGAAAAAATTCTACTTTCTGCAACATTTTCAATTGCTCCTTTATTTTAACATGAAAAATTAATGATTTTTTTAAATTCTATTAAAACTTTTTTGAATACTTCTTCTATATTTTTTGTAGCATCTATCACAATATATCTATTGCTATATTTTGATGATAAATAATCATAAGCTTTAATAGTTTCTTTGAAAAAAATTTCATTTTCTTGATCTAAACGATCTAATTTTTTATTATTTATATTCATTCTCTTTTGAGCTGTTGCAAAATCAATTTGAAAATAGAAAGTATAATCAGGCATAAAATTATTTAAAACTTTTAGATTTACTTCTTCAACTAAATCAATACCTAATTTTCTTCCTCCGCCTTGATATGCAAATGAAGAATCAAAAAAACGATCTGATAATACAATTTTTTTATTATCAATTTGAGGTTTAATTAATTTATCTACATGCATTTTTCGAGAAGCTAAATATAAAAGCATTTCGGTCATAGCGTCAATTTGATTGTTTTTATCTAAAACTAATTTTCTAATTTCTTCACACTCTTTTAAATTTGTTCCACCAGGCTCTCTTGTAAAAACAAATTTATTAGAATCTAAATTTGAATTGATAAATTCTTTTAATTTTTGAATACATGTTGATTTGCCACTACCATCTATTCCTTCAAAAGTAATAAACATTATTCAATATCCTTTCTATTTTTTATAGCATAAGACATTGTTAATTGATCAATATAATCCATTGAAGCTCCAAAGGGAATCCCGATTGCTAATTGTGAAACTTTAATTAAAATGTTTTTCTTTTTTAAAATATCTAATAGATAATTAATAGTTAATATTCCTTGTTGATGAGGACTTATCCCAATAATAATTTCATCAAATTGATTAACATAATTAACAAAAGATTCTGAATCAAAATTATTATCTTGAATATATATTAATTTTTCATTAAATAATATAGGTGCTAAATAATACTTGCCTTGATAAATTTTTCAATCTTCATATTTTTGAATTTGGTCTATATTTTCAATAATCATAATTTTATTTTCACGATTTGGTGACAAACAAATATTGCATAATTTTTCAGTTGTATAATAAGAACAAATTGAACACTTATTGATTTTTAATAAATTTTGAAAAAATAAATTTCATTGTTTTTCTATATTTGTTTTGTCTTGATTAATAATAAATTTTGCAATTTTATGTGCTTGTTTATTAGATATAGAAGGAATTTTTTTAATGATCTCTATAAGAGAATCAAATTCCAAAGGTAGCATTAAAACATTCCTTTGCCCAATGAATTAGTAATTGATTTTCTTTTGGCACTAATTTCTTCTAATGCTTCATTAAAAATAATGATAATCATATCTTGTAAAGTTTCTTTATCTTCAGGATCAATAAGAGCCTCATCAATATCAATTTCTTTAATTTTTAATGAACCTAAAATTGTTAATTTAATTCCTTGTTTTTGATATGTAAACACTTGCTCATCAAATTCTTTTTCTTTTCTATCTAATTCTTGCTTCATTTTATTTGCTTGTTGCAACATTTTATTAAAATCCATATTTACTCCTTTTTATTCTTTTTTTCAAGAAAATATATTACCAAATAATGCTTTAGATTTTGATTCAACATCATTTAGCAAGGAATTCTCATTATTTTTTTGTAAAAAAGATGAATGATCAACAATTTCAAGTGAAGTTGGTTTAGGGGTCTTTTTGTTTTTTTTCAATTCTTTTAATAATTCTTTTGATACAACATAATCTTCTTTCTTAATAGCAAAGAAATGAATGTTATTTCCAAAATATTTAGAAATAAATTCTCTAAATTTAGGTTCATTATATTTACTATTAATATCCTCAATAACTCAATCTTCTTCAGAAGAAACTAATATAAAGTCATTTGAAGAGCAAATGAACTTGACTTCTTTTATAAGTACATAATAAACACTATATTCTTCAGTTACATCACAACTTGCATTTTCTAATTTCTTTTTAAAAATATCAAATGTATCTTTTTTCGCTAAAAGAAATAAATTAATTATTTTTTGTTGAGATAAATTTCTTGATTGATTTGTTTTAAGAGAAATATCATTTTTTTGTTCATTTTTCTCAAAATGAAATTCCTTTGTTTCATTTTCTAGATTTTCATTTATATTATTATTTTCACTTGCTTTTGATTTATCTACAAAAAATTCATTTGTATCAAATATTTGTTTATTTGTGTCATAATCTCTTAATAAAGATTCATTAATTTCTTGATTATTTCCATCCTGTTCATGTGATATATTTAATAATTCGGTTGTTTTATCAATAATATTTTCATTTGTTTCATCTCTAACATTTAATAGTGATGTTTTATTAATTTCATCATAAAAATCATCTGATTTTTTATTGCTGCTATTTTCATTAAAAATTTCATTATCATTTGCCATGTCATTAAATTCAAAAGCTATTTTTTGATTTGAAAAATCTGCTAAAACTGTTCTGGTTTCATGTTCTTTATTTGGCAATACCACATTAGGAACAATTTGTTCATTAGTTTCTAAAGGAGTTGTATTTTTTAATTGATCTAAATTTGGAGAAGCAAAATATTCATCAGTAATATCTCTATATTCACTTGTTGAAATATCAACATTAGCATTTTTAGCATTAATTTCTAATTGATTAATTGTATTTGATGATGTTGATAAATCTCTAGTATCATATATATCTTTCTTTTCAATATCAACATTACTTCCTTCAAAAGAACAAATTTTTATGATAGCTAATTGAAATAATTGTTGAGGAATATCTGAATATTTAACATTTTCCAATAAATTAATTAAAACATCTAAAATTTTATAAACAACTTCAGATTTTAAAATTATTGAATTTAAAATTTTAGAATCTTTTAAATTAATAAGATTTACATTATTTGTATTTTGATAAACTAAATAATCTTTTAAAAGATTAATTAGTGAAACAATAAATTTTGATATATCAATTCCATTATCAACTAATAGGTCAAAATATTCTAATGCTTTTGCAACTTGTTTTCTGGCAAGTAAATTTACTAAATGAACTTGTGATTCAATTGTACTTAAACCAAATATATCTATAATATTTTGGAAAATAATATTGGAATTAGAATAAGCATTAATTTGATCCGCAATTGATAAAGCATCACGCAAAGAACCATTTGCTAAATCAGCAATCATTTCTATAGAATCTTCATCATATGAAACATTTTCCTTATCAAAAATATACTTTAGTTGTCTCTCAATTACTTTTTTATTTATTCTTTTAAAATTATATTTTTGAACACGTGATAATATAGTATCAGGAATTTTATCAGGATCTGTTGTTGCTAAAATAAAAATAACATGTTTTGGTGGTTCTTCTAAAGTCATCAATAAAGCATTAAATGCTCCTTTTGATAACATATGCACCTCATCAATAATATAAATTTTATAAGGACTATTAGTTGGAGCAAATTCAACTTGCTCTCTAATCATTCTTACATCATTAACACTATTATTAGATGCTGCATCAATTTCAATAATATCTAAAGATTTATTTGCATTTTCCTTACATCTAGCACAAATTTCTTCTTTATTATTTGAATGAATACAATTAATAGCATTTGCAAAAATTTTGGCAATAGAAGTTTTCCCAGTTCCTCTTGGTCCTGAAAATAAATAACCATGAAAGATTTTATCCATTTTAATTAAATTAACTAAAGATTTAACAATATGATCTTGACCTACAACTTCATCAAAACTTGTTGGTCTATATGTACGATAAAAAGCTTTATAATTCATAATTTTTTTATTTTATCATTTAATATATTGTTTATATTAAATAATAAACAATTTTTTTATAATTATTTATTGTTAAAAGGAGTTTTACATGGAAATAGCTTTTAAAAATATTATGAAAAAATATCAGGATAATGATGATATTTTAGTAAAAGGATGAATAAATTCCAATAGAGGTAATACAAAAATTAGATTTATATCTTTAAATGATGGTTCTACCATTGAAAATATCCAAATTGTTTTAAGTTGTGAGAATTTTGATTTGGAAGAAATTGCAAAATGAAAAATAGGTTCTGCAATTGAAATAAAAGGAAAATTCAAATTAACACCTCAAGCACCTCAACCATGTGAAATTAAGGCTTTTGAGGCTAAAAATCTTGCTCCTACAGATGACAATTATCCAATACAAAGGCAAGAAATTAATTTAGAAACTTTAAGAGAAATTCCGCATGTAAGACATAGAACAAATTATTTAAAAGCTATAATGTTAATTCGTTCAACATTAGCTCAAGAAATTCACAGTTTTTTTAATAAAAATGATTTTATATATATACACACTCCTATTATTACTTCAAATGATGGTGAAGGTGCAGGAGAGCAATTTGTTGTAGATGATGAAAATAAAGAGATGTTTTTTTCAAAAAAAGCCACATTAGCCGTAACTGGACAATTACATGGAGAAGCTTATGCTACAGGTTTTAATAAAATTTATACATTTGGTCCAACATTTAGAGCAGAAAAATCTAATACAAAAAGACATGCAGCAGAATTTTGAATGATAGAACCCGAAGTAGCTTTTTATAATTTATTCCAAATCATTGAATTAGCCAATAATTTATTAAAAAGTGTAATTAAAAATACATTGGAAAAACACCCTAAAGAATTTGCTTTTTTAGATGAAAAATCAAATAATAATTTAATTAAACAATTAAATTCTTTTTTGAATTCTGACTTAAAAATTGTTGAATATAAAGATGCAATTGATATATTAAAAAAAGCTAATGTTAAGTTTGAAGATAATAAAATTGAATTTGGATTAGATTTAGCAACAGAGCATGAAAAATATTTAACAGATATTTATTTTAAATCGCCTGTTGCAATTATTAATTATCCAAAAGAATTTAAGGCATTTTATATGTATTTAAATGATGATAATAAAACAGTTGCAGCTTTTGATTTACTAGTTCCAGGGGTAGGAGAATTAATAGGTGGTTCTCAAAGAGAAGTTGATCATAAAAAACTAATCGAAAGAATGAAATATTACAATATTTCAGAAAAAGAAATGCAATGATATTTAGATTTAAGAAAATTTGGAGATGCAGGATCTGCAGGATTTGGAATTGGTTTTGAAAGATTGGTAATGTATATTGCAGGAGTTGAAAACATTAGAGATGCAATTCCTTTTCCAAGAACTTTTGGTAATTTAAAAATGTAAAATTTGATATAATTAATAATGCCAAAAACCTTTTATTTCTAATTGATTCAATGTTAGGTTTAATAATTAATATATGTATATAAATTTATTGTTTATTTAATTTCAATATAAAAGGAGTGAATATGAAAATAGAAGGTTTTGAACCTATGACTTTAGCAGAGCAAAAAGCAATAAGTGCTGGATTTGGTTTAAGTGATATTATCCCTTCCATAATTTCTGGAATGGGATCTATAGTAAATGTCGCAGATGATATTTCAACAACAATTATAAAAAATAAAATTATTGCCAAAATGGACCAAGTCAAAAAAGGTGAAGTCGAAATTGGAAAAGATGGACAAATAAGATTGAAATGAGATTCAGTATTTGAAGAAGAATCTTCTGGTCCTCAAATAATATTTTAAATAGTTTAATCAATAAATAAAAACTCATTTTAATAATGAGTTTCTTTTTTGTAATTACAATCGCAACACTAAGAATTATTATATAGAAAACTAAAAACACATCAGTAATGTGTTGATTTAGTTGAC
>CASDWL010000048.1 GCA_949284615.1 uncultured Mycoplasma sp. | reverse complement strand
TTAACATAATAGTTTTTAAATATTATAATACATATATTTATTATTTTAATTATAGATAATAATTTTACGGAGTACATTATGAAAAATAAAAAATATCTAATATTTGATATTGGAGGAACTTTTACCAAATGGGCAATCATTGATAATAATTATGAAATTATAAAAAATGATAAATTTGATTTTGATGGCAAAACAAATGATGCAAAAAATTTAATGAAATTAATTGGTCAAAAAATTCAAGAAATAAGTGATGAATATCCTATTGAAGCCATTGGTATTTCTACTGCAGGAATTGTAAATTCTAAAACAACACAAATAATCTCATCTGCAAATATAAAAAAGTATAATAATTTGATTTTAAGAGATGAATTAAAACCTTACACTAATAAACCTATATTTGTTGAAAATGATGCTAATGCAGCAACTCAAGGAGAATATAGCCAAAAAGATCTTAATAATTTCTCTAATTTACTAATGATTACATTAGGAACAGATATTGGTGGCGGGATTATTATTAATAAGAATTTATACACAGGAAATGGAACTGCGGGAGAAGTTGGTTTTCAATATATAAATAATGGACAAAGATGAGGAGAATATTTTTCTGCAAAAGGTTTAATAAAATTAGTGCAAGAATTTAATAAAAGAGAGATGAGCACATATGATATTTTATCTTCACAAGATGTTGATATTTTAAAAACTATTGATTATTGATATACAGGTCTTGCAAATGGTTTGAGTAATTTAATCGCCTCTATGAATTTTGAAGCTATTATTATAGGTGGTGGAATTAGTGAATCTCAATATTTTTCATTAGAAAAAATTCAAAATAAAATCAATGATTTCTTAAAAATTGATCAATTTATTCAATCTTATAAATTATTTAAAGCTACACAAGGAAATAAAGCAGCAATTATTGGAATGGCCAAAATTATCAATGAAAATATTTAAAATATTTTAGTTCCATGAAATTGTAAAATTCCAGTTTCTTGATGAATTTGTTTATAATTCTCTTTTGTTACTTTGCCGCCAACAAGAATTTCAATATCTTTACCATATGTGGTTTGCAGATATTTTAACTGGGATAAATTATTTATAGCTGCATCTTTTCCGCCTTTTGTTAAAACTCTAATGAATTTATATTTAATTAATTCTTTAAATGATTTGTCATAATCATTCACTTCATCTATTGCCATATGAAAACTTCATGTAGTATCTGAATGAATTTTAATAACATCTATTAATTGTTTACAAGTATCTCAATCTATATTTTTATTTTGATCAATATAACCAAAAATAAAATGTTTTGCTCCTGATTCTATAAAAGTTTGTATTTGAGATTTCATTATTTCTAATTCTGAAGGATCATTAATAATAAAAGAATTTTTACATCTAATCATAATGATTTGGGGTAAATTAGATTTATTTTTAATATATTTAAATAATTCTATACTAGGAGTTAATCCTCCTTCATCTAAATTAGAACAAGTTTCAAATCTATGAATATTCTTTGATTCTAATGCAAGATCTACAGATTGCATATTATCAATGCATGCTTCTTTAATAATTTTCACAATAAAATCATTATAATATAAATTAACAATAAGTTAATATGAATGAACAAATTTATGTTTTAAACTATTGTTCTAAAATTAGGAGAAGTATGAAATTTATAAAATTTAAAAATGAACAAGAAGGTTCTTTATTTGTTGCTAATGAGTTAATTCAAGCTATAAAAATGAATCCTAACATTAAATTAGGACTAGCAACAGGATCAACACCAATTTTAATGTATCAGGATCTTGCAAAAGATTATGAAAAAAATAAAACAAATTGATCAAATGTAATTACATTCAATCTAGATGAATATATAGGATTACCAGCTAATCATGAACAATCTTACAAAATATTCATGGATAAACATTTATTTTCTAAAGTAAATATTAATAAGCAAAACACTCATTTTCCTGAACATGGATCAAATTATGATGAATTGATTAAAAAATGGGGGGAATTGATATTCAAATTTTAGGAATAGGTACTAATGGACATATAGGATTTAATGAACCAGGGTCTACATTAGATTCAGTGACAAGAATTGTAGATTTAACCCCTGAAACAATTAAAGTCAATGCAGATAAATTCTTTAATGGTGATACTACAAATGTTCCTAAAACAGCTTTATCAATGGGTATTGCATCTATTTTAAAAGCTAAAAAAATAATTTTATTAGCATTTGGAAAATCAAAACAATATGCTGTTAGCGAATTAAAGAAAACAAAAGAATTTAATAAGAATTTTCCAGCTAGCGCTTTAATTCTTCATCCTGATGTAACTATTATTTTTGATGAGGAAGCTGAACTTGATATATAAAAATGCTTTAATTACAACAAAGGATGAACAGTTTTTAGGTTGATTAGAAATAGACGAAAATAAAATATTAACCAAAATTGGTAGAGGTCATACAGGACAAGACGGTATAGATTGTCAAGAAAAAATTATTATGCCTGGTTTTATTGATTCACATACACATGGTGGATATAATTTTTCATTTGACGATTTAAGTAACAAACAAGAAATTAATAATTATTTAAATCAATTAAAAAAAGAAGGCATTGTTGGTGTTGTAGGAACATCAGTGACTACTGAAATTAATAAATTAAAGGATAAATTACATTTAATTAATGATGTTGCTCAAATAGATAATAATGTCAAAATTATTGCGTGATATTTTGAGGGACCTTTTATTAGTAAGCAAAAAAAGGGAGCTCATGAAGAAAAGTTAATAATTCCAATAGATGAAGATTTTTTGCAAGAAGCTAAAAGTAAAATAAATCATTTTCCAATCATTTTAACTATCGATGCTGAAAATTCCCAAAATAGAAAATTAGTAAACAAATATCAAAATGATTTTATTTTTGCCCTAGGACACTCTAATGCAAATTATAAAGATTCAGTAGATATGTTGAAGAATGGAACTAAAAGAATTACACATATGTATAATGCTATGAGTGGATTTCATCATTCAACAAATCTAGGTATATTAAATGCTTTATTCAATAAAGAATTTAATTCAGATTTATGTATAGAAATAATAGCAGATGGTGTACATGTTAATGATCATGTAATTAAATATACATATGATAATTTTGATATCAACAATCTTACTTTAGTTACTGACTCATTATCTCCTAAGGGGATGAATAATGGAGAATATAAATTAGGTAATCTGGAAATAGAAAAAAAGGGTAATTGATTTTATTTAAAAAACTCAGATACTTTAAGTGGTTCAGGAGTAACATATAATTGATTACTGAATCATTTTAAAAATGTTACAAATTGTTCATGAATGGATTTGGTAAAAGTTAGTTCATATAATAGTGCTAGAAATTTAGGTCTAGAATCCTTATATGGTGATTTTATAATAGGAAATAAAATTAATTTTGTTATTGTGGATGATTCAATAAATATTATAGATATATTTGTATAAGTAAAAAAGTTCCACATTTAGTTGGACTTTTTATTACATATACAAATTATTTATTATTTTTTTTCTCAACAAATTTAAATGTTGATCACGGCTTTAAATAATCTAATAAAAATAACTCATTATCATCAATATGTGCTAGAACATTTTTTCTATTTTGCTCATCATAATGGTCTTTTTTAATTAATTGCAATTCACCTTTATATTGACCAAATTTATTATTACCAATAATAATTTGCCCTTTTTTTATTTCATTTGGATTATTTTTTTCTGGAAAATTTTCATTCTTATATTTAACTCTAGATTGAGTTGAACGAATTAAGTAATCAGAAATATCTCCACGATTAAAATGGGGTTCATTCAAAATAATTTGCTTTTCAATTGCAAATGGTTCTACATCAAATACAATATTGAATTCTGGTGTCATTGATAAATTACCTATTGATGCTAATTCTTCTTCAGATGCAAAAGCATTGGCTATAATAATATCATCTACTAATCCCATCATTAAATGATGTTTTACTTGTGTTAATAAGGGTAAAGATCTATGCATTTCTAATGTACATAGCCCTTTATCCATTACAGGCCATGGACCATGATCTGCATGGCTAGATGAAACAAAAGCTGCTGTTCTTAATCCAAAATTTTTATATTGTAAAGATGTTTTAGTAAAATGCTCTAAAGACAATCCTGAATATTCCATAGGATAAAAATTATGACAACCAATTAATTTCTTCATATTAGGATTAAAAGTCATAATATTATCAACATATTTGGTTCCACTAGACATATTGATTTCAATATCTAAATCATATTTGTTGTATGTCATCATAGCTTCTTTTAATCCATCAAAGCCTTCATCCAATCTAATTCCTGTTGCACCTAGATTAGCAAAAAAAGATAAATCATCATATGAAATATTTAAATCTTTGAAAACTTTTGGACTAATATCTAAAATTACTTCCATGTTACATTTTCTTGCATGTTCAATAATTTTTTTAAAATTATTAGTTATCTCTTGTTTGTCGCCCTCTACTGATAAAAGACATGTAAAAATTCTTTTAAAATTATATTTTGAAGCTAAAGATATATAGTTTAATATATCAGCTATGTTTTCTTTTTCAGGATATATTGATATTCCAAACATTATTTTTTACCTATTTTTTCATATAAAGCAACAAATTCTTCTGCAAGTAAAATTAAAGTTTGTGTTGATAATAATTGGTCTTCTGCATGCATTAAAATTAAAGGAATATTAATTTGAATTCCTTGGGCTTCAGCTTGAATTAATTCAAAATGAGCTTCAGAAGCAATATTAATTGATTTATTAGCTTTGCTTAATTTTTCTTTTGCCTCATTTATCTTATTTTCTTTAGCATCATAAATCGCTAACATTGCTTCTGATTTAGCTTCACCAGCATTAGTAATAATTTGAAAAGCAACTTGTGACAATTCTTCTAATGTAAATTTTTTACTCATTAGTTCCCCTTAGTTATTAATTATTTGTTGTTGGTCCTAAAACAAGATCTAATATTTTTTGAACATTAGCCATTATTAAATCATTATTTTCTCAACTTCCAGTTGATCTATATATTTGAACTACTTCATTTTGATGAATTAAACATATACTAAATAATGTTAATATCACTATAAATGATACAAATGCTATAACCATAGATATTAAAGAATATATTGTTCCATTTTTAAATACTAATGAAGGAATTATCGCAACAATTCCAACAAATGAAAATGCAACTAAAATATCTATAATTGAACTATTAAATATATTTTGTAATGATGATCATTGACCTAAAGATAATGCATTTGCTTCAGTTACTCTTTGTAAGATTGCTTCGGTTACTGGATTTGTTGTTCCATCTCCAGATTGAATTAAATTTAACTTAGAATTTAAATCAATTCCCAAGTTAACTAAAGTATTTTCTTTTCATTGTGTTGTATATCATAGAGACAGCAATGCAAAAATAAACACTAGTAAAAGAGTTATGGCTTTTATAACATTATAAATTAAATGAAATTGAGTTATTTGATAATTTTCCTAAAATAAAAGGATTTGACTTCTTATATTGAATGTTGTCATATTTATTTACAACAACTGATTCATTATTTAAATTTTCTGTAGTCATAAATTATTTATCTCCTTGTTTATTTTTTCTCATTATTTTTGAAACTCATGTTTTTCATCCATCTTTATAATTAATGGTTACCAATTCTTCCCCTCTTTTTTTAGCTTGTTTATTAGATATTAAAATAAATGGTAATCATATCAAGCAAGCAATAATATAATTCAATCCAGATAATATAATACCTTGTCAACTACTTGTTGCTAAAAAACCACCAATTAATACTGGAGTTGTTCATGGTATTTTAACAATTACTGGAGGTACTCATTTTAAGACTTCAATTGATAATCATGTAGTTGTAAATAACACTGCTTGTGATAATACAAATGGGATTACATATGTGAAATTTAAAACTAATGGGAAACCAAAAATGATTGGCTCGTTAATGTTAAATATTGCAGGTGCTCCACCAAATTTTAAAATTTCTCTTTCAACTTTCTTTTTAGCAAATAATAGACCCATTAATACAAGAGCTAATGTAGTTCCTATTCCACCAAAATAAATAAAAGCATCATTTGTTCCATCAGCAATTACAGATGGTGATCCAACTCCAGTAGAAATATAAGTTTGATTGTTTGCTAAATTAGCTAAATATATTGGTGAAAAAACTCCCATCAAAATATTGCTTCCATGTAATCCTAAAAATCATAAAATGGCACTAAATACTACAAAAATAAATCCAATTGCATAAGATCCTGATGAATTTGATGTTAATCCTAAAAATGGAGCTTAAATACCTGTAGAAATTGCTAAACCAATTGAGAATCAATCACCATTGCCAAATCCTGTGGTTAATCCTGTAACTATTAAAAATGGAGCTTGAATTGCAACCATAATTAATAATGTAAATATAGTAGGAAACAGTTTTGAAAAACTTCTTCCAACAGCTGGAGGAATACCTGCCGGCATTTTTAATTGCAATTTTTCTTTACTTTCAAAATATGTATACAATTCAATAGAAATTAAAGATGAAATTATAGATAACAATAATCCTTTAGCATCAAATAAAGATACATTTCCATATGATAAGATCATAAATGTTCCAAGACCTATTAAAGGTGCAATAAAAGTATCCTTTGTACCTTTAATTCTTGCAAAAGAATATGAAATTGTTAAAGTTGAAAAAATTGATAGATAACTAAATATTCCTTTTCAAATTGAATAGAAAATAAAAGTTCCTGTGGCTGAAATTTGAGATGCAACAGATCCCGCAACAAAATCTACAATTCCTTGTGGATTAGTTTCTACTTGACCTGGTATACCTCATGTAATTCAACCTAAAATTGATGTCGATGTTGTTTGTCATCATCCAAAAACAAATGTCATACAAATAACACCACATGAAGCCGCTATCATTAAAGGCACTAGTAAAGCAAATCCATCTCTCAATGCTGATAAATGTCTTTGTTCACCCAATTTTCCTAATTGAGATACGAATGCATTTCAATGATCACTTCATTTTTTTCTCGTTGAAGTTGTCATAAATAATATCTTTCTGTGTTTATTTTTATAAAAAATTTAATAATATAAACTCATAAATTAAAACATTTACAACATTAAAATTTATGATTTTAAATTATCTTTTGCTAATTTATAACATTCATCACCTTTTGCCATAGCATAAATATGTGGAGGAATAACAATAACTGGAATATTTCCTGCAACTTGTTTAAATTGAGCTTCCATATATTTAACTTGTGGTCCAAGTAAACAAATATCATAATTATGAATTATTTCTCTTGCTTCATTTGAAGGTTTTGCAATTACTTCAACATTTTCACCAATTGATTTAGCATAATCACTAATAGATTTTTCTAGTAAAGATGTTGACATACCTGCAGAACAAGCTAATAATATTTTCATTTTCATCTCTTTCTTCTACAATAATAAAAAAAATAAATTAATTATAAATTTAATATTGAAAAGTAAAAATCAAAAGTCCCACCTATAGCGTAAACTATAGATGGGACCATTTGAGTCCTTCTGATTTGAATTTAATAGCTA
>CASDWL010000047.1 GCA_949284615.1 uncultured Mycoplasma sp. | reverse complement strand
TTATGTCTAATTCTTTTTGAACCTTGATTAATTGTTTAATATTTTAAATAATTTATAATAATAAATATGAAAAACTTTACATTAGCCTCTATTGAATCATTTACAGGAGGGTTATTTGCATCTACTATAGTAGAAAAGCCTGGTGCTAGCAAATATTTTAAAGGTTCATTAGTTACATATGCAAATGAAATTAAAGAAAAATTAGGTGTTAATATCACAAATGGCGTTATAAATGCCAATACAGCCTTAGAAATGGCTCAAAAAGGTAAAGAATTTTTCAATGTTGATTATTGCATTTCTTTTACAGGAAATGCAGGCCCAAGTAGTATGGAAAATAAAGAAGTAGGACTTTTTTATATAGCAATAAATGATCAAGTATATGAGTTTTTTTATCCAAATTTATCTCGAAATGAGATTAGAAAAAAGGCTGTAGAAATTGCTATAAAAAAATTAAATATTATGTAAAATATTTTGTATTATTAACAAGCTATGAAAAGTGGTATTAGAAAGATATTGCAAATATCATTGCCAGCTCTAGGTATAGGTGCAGTTTCTTGTGGAATTGTTTTTGTGAGTGGATGTTTAGTTCAGGCTCCATTAGTATCATTAGGAGGTTCAACAGCTGTTTTACCTTTAATAAATACTTTAAGTCATTATATTGACTTTATTGATGTTGTAACTTCTGCAGGAGGGTCTGGTGTAGGAATTAGTTCTATAATTGAAGGAACTAAAGAGATAGGTATGGCATCAACAAGACCAGATATTATAGATTTAGGCCCTGAAAACTCTAAATATCAAATTTGAGAAGAAAAAAGAGTAAAAACTGTAACTATTGCTTGAGATGGAATTGTATTAATTTATAAACCTTCATCAATTCAAGATACTCCATTAGTCTTAAATGCTGAAACTATGGCACAAATTTATCATATTTTTTCTGGAGAAAAGCAATTCACATTAGGTGATATTTTAGGGAACAATGATCCTACAACCATAATTCCTTATGCCAGAAATGGAGGAAGTAGTGTTTCAGGAACTACAGATGCTTTTTTTAAAGATTCTAATTTAGCATATAAAGATAGTAATTATTGAAAGTCATTAAATGAAAATGAAATAAATAATATTAATAATGCAATTAGTAGTGGAGATTATGGATCAAATGTAACTCAAACAGCAGAATCTAATTCTCAAGCCTGAAATGTGGCTAAAAATGGCCCTACAGGTTCTATGGTCTATTTGTCTGCTGGATTTGTTATTAATAATATAGAAGAAATAAGAGGATATGGATTTGAAGTGGCTTTATATGGAGATCAACAAATTTCACCTTTAGATTCAGGAGTAATTGCTAATGGATATGATTGATATAGGCCATTAAATTTAATATATTCAATATCTTATATAAAAAATATTCCTGAAATCTCTAGAATGATTGCTTGAATTTTATTTAATGATCAAGCTAAAACAATTATTAACAATGAAGGTTATGTACCTTTAAATGAAGAAAAGATAAAAAGTATGGGTTGAAATGGTAATCAAAATGATATTTCATTTTTGATTAACGATAGTGAAGTTGATGGTACTTATGATGTTAAATTAGGATATTCGGGAGCAAGATAAAATGAAGAACAAAAATCCTTTTAGAAATATTTATATTAATAATATTGCAAAATGAATTTCATTTAGTTTTGCATTATCAATAATTTCTTTATTTATAACTTTAATAGTTTTCATTTTAATATATGCTATTAAAGGCTTTAATGAATATGGATTTGTAAACATTTTATTTCAAGGTGATTTTTCTACTACAACAAATCAATATTCTTTTTGAATTCCTTTTTCAATAACTTTATTAACATCTTTATTAGCAATAGTTATAGCAGTGCCTTTAAGTATTAAATCAGCATTATTTATTAAATATCGATTAAATAAAAAATATAAAAAAACAATAATTATTATTTTCCAAGTTTTAAGTGGTATTCCTTCAGTAATATTTGGATTATTTGCTTTTGAATCGTTAGGTAAAGTATGATTGTCTTTATTTAACATAAATCCAAATTCCATATTTAATGGATCTATTATGTTATGTTTTATGATTATTCCTACCATTGTTACAATGACATTAGATTCATTAAATAATGTAGATGTTAATTTAATGCAAAATCCATTAGCATTAGGAAATACAAAATCCAGAGCTATATATAAGATTATTTTAAGAGCAGCTAGACCAGGAATAATTGTAGGAATAATACTTGCTTTTTCAAGAGCTATTGGTGAATCAATGGCAATTTCAATGATTCTACAAGCACAACCATCAAAAGATATATTTAATGAAGGGATTTTTGGTTTTTTAAATTCATCATCTCAAACATTAGGGGCATATATTTCTTCTACAATGTTTGCTGACAAAGATCCTGAAAAAATTAGACCTTTATTATATGCTTTTGGATTTATCATGCTAATAATATCCATGATATTAAATATGATAATATTATCTTTTTCTAGAAAAAAACATACAAAAAAGAATTCAAAGTTTGTACTTGTGGAACAAAAAATTTATTCTTTTATTTCATGGGTTCCTAGAAATATAAAGATAATATGAGAAAAGTGTGTTTTTCATAGTAAATACAATGTTTCGCCTGATAATTTAGATAATATTCATTATTACATTAGTGATAGAAATTTACATTATCATTTTAAAAATGTTTATCCTTATTGGAAAATCATTACAGAAATTTTATCAATAATTATATGTTTTTCTTTTATCACATGAATAGTAGGTGATATTTTTGTAAAAGGGATTATGGGAATTGAATACAATCCAAATTTATTTTTCTTATATGAAAAAGATTCTACATTTCAATCGCTTGTTAATACATTACTTGTAATTTGCATATGTATCATTATAGGATTCCCATTTGCTTTAATAATTGCAATATATTTAAATGAATATTCAAAAAATAAAAAAATAAAAAAAACAATTATTTTCTTTTTAGATTCTCTTGGAACAACCCCTTCAATTATTTTTGGTATGTTTGGTTTATTAATGTTTATTCAAACATTCGGATGGACTTCCAATGGAAAATATGGTAATTCATTAATTGCGGGGGCTTTAACATTAATAATAGTTATCTTGCCATCTTTTATAAGATTATTAGAACAAGCATTAAAAAATGTGCCATATGAAATTAGAACAAATTCCTTTGCATTAGGTAATACTAAATTACAAACAATTTGAAAATTGGTTTTACCAATGGCATTAATTCCTATTATTACTTCTATTATTACAACAATAGGTAGAATATTGTCTGAAACTGCTCCATTATATCTAACAGCAGGACTATCATCTTCTAAATATTCATTATTAAATAGACCGGGTACAACATTGACAACTCAAATATATGCTCAAATTTTTTCATCTTCATCTAATGCAGCAGACATTCAGTACCAAGCAGCATTTATGACTATAATTTTTATATTGATATTGATACTTATTGGATATTTATTGATTCCTAAATGATCTAATATCAAAAATTGAATATTACTCCTTAAACATAATTTAGCGAAAAAATAATTTATTTTTTGTTATAAATTACCAAATTTTGTTTAGTTGATTCTTTTAAATATTTTATTTGTTCTTCTTTTAATTTTTTTAAATCTAAATATTGAGAAGATGATGAATTTTTAATAGAAACAATATTCCCATTTTTTCAATCAAAATAAATAGAATGGTCATCAAACAATTTATGAGTGTTTTTGTCAATTCTTAAACAATTATATGGATCTATAGCTTTTAAAATATTATTTTTAATGTTAGAGTTTACTAAAGACGAAAATGAAATAATATGAGCAGTATCTAATATTTTAGGTGATATATTTTCAATTAAAGAGGAATCACAAATATATCCATTTTTGATGCAATAATTTACATTTCATGTATAAAACAATCTTAATTTTCTTTTGAATTCTTTTGCATCTAGATTGTTGTTTAATGTTTTGTTCAAATATCCATCAATGAATAAATTAAAGTGATTATTATTTTTATGTTTGAATTTTTCATCATTCTTACAATTAGAATTGCTGTTCATTTTAATCATTCTATAATCTTGAAATTCATCAATATCATTTTGTAGTGGTAAAGGCAGAATAGGATATTCTTCATTTCATTTATTATATTTTTCAAATTCTTTAGCAAAATTTCATATTTGATTATTTTTATTAATGGTGATATTAAATTTTTCTATAAATTCGTCTAATTCAACTTCATTTATATCTTTATGGATAATTTTTTTCTTGTCCTTTTTAGGTGCTTTAAAAAGTTTTAAAGGGTTTAAAAAATTGCAACGAAAATATTTTGTATCTGTACAAAGTATTGGACTATTTTCATTATTTAATTCAGCTCCTGTTGGATTTGAACCACTTAAACAAGCAAACATATTTCTTATTGTTGTATTTACATTTAAAAAATATTCATTAATTTTTTTTAATTGATTGTTATCCAAAGTATGATGTTTTATATTTTTTAATTCTTCAGGATTATGATTTGTTACAGAATCTAAAAATTTAGTTCTAAAATTTTTAAATAATTCTTTATTATAGTAATTTGTAGCTAGCATGTTTTTGTCTGTCAATTGGTAATTAGCTTTTTCTAAAACAATAAATTCATCAATATATTGAGATTTGTTTAAATCAAATATAAAAAAAGCATAACCTCTAATTTGTAACCCATTAGATTCTTGCTTTATATATTTTTTAGTTGCAAATGGAATTTTTAATTTAATGTATTGTGTCATATTTTAGAATATTAAACTTTCAAATATTGTTTCTAATACTTTTATAACTATAGAATTTCCAGCTAAATAAATTATTTTTTGATCAGATAATTGAATTTTTTTAATTCTTTTATAATCAGTAGAAGTGAACCCCATATATTTTAAAGATTCTTCTGCAGACAACTTTCTAATTTTATTATTTTCTATAATTTTAATTCTACTATGGGCACCTGAAGCTGTTAAAGTAGGACCTGTATATTCAGGATTATATATATATGATTCTGAAGAAAAAGAAGTATATTCAATTAATTTGGATTTACATAAATTGGATTTAGTTACAACAAAAGGTGTTCTTTTATATTTGTCTAAATTTGATAATCATAATGTAGGATCATTTGAATTTTTATCTAAGATAGTTTTTAAAGGTTTCTTTTTATCTAAGTAGATATTTTCAAAATCTAAAAATTTAAAATTTGTTTTCTCCATTCATGATTTTAAAATTGATAGTCCATAAGCTCTTTTTCTATTTTGACAAGAACCAAAATTAGAAGAATTTAAATAATATATTTTAGTTTCATAACCTAATTCATTTAATCTATTAATTCATTCGTTTAAACTTTTTACATTTTTTTTATTTCCAATTTCAGTAACATTTTCTAACAATAGATATTTAGGCATTTCT
>CASDWL010000046.1 GCA_949284615.1 uncultured Mycoplasma sp. | reverse complement strand
TGACATTTTTTTCATTTTTCTTTACTGCAATTATTAATTTTTAAGCTATTTATTATAGAATATTTTTTATGGTATCAATAGGTGTAGATATTACTTCAATAAATAGATTTAAAGACAAAAAAATTAATTTTGTTAAGAAGGTATTGTCCAATCAAGAATATAAAGAATGAGAGTATTCAGAAAATAAATTATTATATATAGCTCAAAGATGAGCAATTAAAGAGGCTTTATTCAAAGCTAATAATGATTTGCATGATTATCATTTAATAAATATAGAAAGAAATAAATCTGGTGTATTTATATATAAGGATTATAAAATATCAACATCAAAAGAAAATGAGTATGTTATAGCATTTGTAATAGGAGAAAGTAATGATTAGATTAAAAATATTTCTTGCATCAAGAAAAGCTAAAAAATATTGATTGGGTTCTTTAAAAGGTAATGAAAGATATAATCTTCAATTTAGAACTGATTTTATTGTTAGAAAAATTAGTTCATTAATGAAATCATTGAAAATAGAAATAAGTGTTAGAGGTTATGATAATTTACCTAAAACAGGACCATGTTTCTTATATGGTAATCATCAAGATAATTTTGATGCATTAGCTTTATTATATGCTTTAAAAGCCCAGACAGAAGCAAAGGATGATTTTAATAAAATTGCAACTTTTTTAGCAAAACATTCTCTTCAATATAAAAGCTTTACAAGATACCCTTTAAATTGTATTGATTCATTTTATTTAGATCGTGATGATTTTAAAAAGAGTTTGGAAATTTATGATAAATTTGGAAAATTTGTTAAAGAAAATAAAACTTTTGGAGTAATTTTTCCTGAAGGAACTAGAAATAGAGAATCATCTATAGGCGAATTTAAACCTGGAGCATTTAAAGTTGCAATCAAAGAATATGTTCCTATTGTTCCTTTTACTATAAATAATTCAGTAGGTTCTTTTGATTTAAAAAGAAAAGAAGTTTTAAAAATAGAAGTTATTTTTCACAAGAAAATATCTCCTAGCTCTTTTGTTAATCAAAATACAATAGCTTTGAGTGAAAGAATTAAAACTATTGTCTCATCATCTTTTATTAAACCCATTTATAAATTTAAACCATCTAAATCTGATTTAGAAGACGTAGAAAAATCAAAAGCTGCAATTAGATGAAATAAAAAAGTGGAAAGAAAACTTGCTAAAGATGCAAAAAAAGAAAGAAATGAAAGAAAACAAGAACAAAAACTTTTGAAAGAGCAAAATAGAATGGATCAAAAATATGAACAATATATAACAAAAAAGGAGAATAAAAAGAATAAAAAATAGCTTTTAATCTAATAATTCATTTAAAATAAATAAATAATTGGGGAGAATTAAATGGAAAAAATAAAAAATTTAGATCCTAATGATATCAATTTTTTTTTAGGTGATTTTAATGGTCCTCTTGATTTGTTATTAGAATTAATAAAAAAGAAAAATGTAGATATATTTGAAATTGATTTAGTTCAATTAGCAACTCAATATTTAAAAATAATTGAAGATTTAAAAGCTAAAGATATTGATATAGCTAGTGAATATTTAGTTATGGCTTCAGAACTTTTGTACATTAAAGCAAGATTAATTTTAGCAGATCCTGAGATAGCTAAAGAAGTTGAAGAAGATAAAATGAAAATTCTAAGAATGATTGCAGAGTATCAAGAATTTAAAAATATTTCTAAAGAATTAAGATTAAATGAAGCAAGAAGACAAGAAGTTTTTATAAAAAAACCTTCTAATATTGAAGGTTTTGAATTAGAGGTTGATGAAGCTGCTCTAGATGGGTATGGAACAACTCCTAAATTGATTAAAACATTAAGAAAAATGTTTGAAAGGATCCATGCAGATAAATTAAGAAAAATTAAATTAGAAACATTTAATTTATCTCCTTCTGAAAGAAGAGAGCAAATTAGAAAAATTATTGATCAATTAAATCAAGATATAATTCCTTTTGAAAAAATTTTTAGCGTTCCTACATTAAATCATTTTGTAATTACATTAATAGCAATTTTAGATATGTCTAGAATTGAAGAATTAGTTTTAGAGCAATCAAATCAATTTGATGAAATTGTTATTAAAAAAGGAGTAAACTATTAATATGACATCAAGAGATAAAATAATTGAATCATTAATATATATTAAAGGTGATGAGGGTATTAAAATAGAAGATATTAAAGAAGTTTTTCAATTAGAGACTCTTGCAGTAGCAAAAGACTTGATGAATAAATTTGTTGAAAATTTTAATGGTGAAAAAAGAGGGTTACAAGTTGAAGAATATAATGGAATATATAAATTTGTA
>CASDWL010000045.1 GCA_949284615.1 uncultured Mycoplasma sp. | reverse complement strand
TGAACAAGATATTGATAGTAAAGATAACCCAGATGGTGCAATGAATAACTATCACAAAAATATTGTTGGAATTTATGATAAAAATGTATTTTTAAATATTCTTAAAAATTATATTTTTTATTCTATATCTGATAAATACATTAAATATATTCCAACATACTATCAATATAATGCCGTAGAAAAAGCTTTATTATCTTTAGAAAATTCTAGAAACAATAAAGGAGGAGTTGTTTGACATACTCAGGGATCAGGCAAATCTGTTACTATGTTATTTTTAACATCTAGAATTAAATCTTATTTTAAAGATAAGAATTATAAAATAATTTTAATTACAGATAGAAATGAATTAGATAATCAATTATATACAAGATTTTGTCAAGCAGAGAAATATTATTTATTACAAAACCAAGGTTAATAGCTTCTAGAAAAGGTCTAAAAGATGTTTTATCAGATGATGATGATTTTGGAATATATATGACTACTATTCAAAAATTTACAAAATCAGATGAACCATTATCACATAAGGATAATATTATTATCATTGCTGATGAAGCTCACCGTTCTCACAATAATATTGACATAGACTATGAAATAAATAAAGAAAATGAAGAAATTATAGAAAAAGAAGGATATGCCAAATATATGAGAAGTGCATTTCCTAATGCAAAATTCATTGGATTTACAGGAACACCTTTAATGGGCAATAAAAAAACAATAGAAATATTTGGAGATTATATTGATAAATATACAATGTCTCAAGCTGTTTTAGATGGATCGACAGTTCCAATTTTTTATGAAAAAAGAAAGATAGAGATTTTACTAGATAAATTACAACTTTCAGGATTGGATGAAATATTAAATGAAGAAAAAAATATAGATGAATCTGAATACATTAACAATGCAAGATATGAACATATAAGAAAAAAATTAATTAATATTTCAAATATATTATCAGATCCTGACATTATAAATAAAGTTGTAATGGATTTTTGAAATCATTACAATAATAGAAAAAGAGCTTTGCATGGTAAAGCCATGTTTGTTGCATTTAATAGAAATATTGCTTTTTTAATATATAAGGAAATGGTTAAACAAAGACCTGAATATGAAAATAGAATTAAATTAATTATTACAAAGTCAAATAAAGATAGTGGTGAGTTATTAAATTTAATACCTTCTGATGATGAAAAAATGAATTTAGCAGCAGAGTTTAAAAAAGATAATTCAAATTTTAATATTGCAATTGTGGTTGACATGTGATTAACGGGATTTGATGTTCCAGACCTAGATACTTTGTATTTATTTAAAGTTATTAAATGATACAATCTTATGCAAACCATAGCCAGAGTTAATAGAACTTATAAAAATAAAGAAAGTGGATTAATTGTAGATTATATAGGTATATGAAAAAATATATCTGATGCATTAAAACAATATGCTGGCAAAGATGAAGACACATATGATATCGAAAAAGTGAAAATTACTTTATTAGATTTATGTCTAAAAATTAAAATAAGATATTTTGAAAATAATAGCATAATAAATGATTGAATTTCTCTAGATAACAAAAATAAATTCAATAAATTAATTGAAGGAGTTAATCTTATTGAGTCATTAGATCTTAATGACAAAGATTACTTTTTTGCTATAGTATCAAAAATATCTAGATCTTACAAATTATGTTCAACAATATTGAGTCCAAAAGAAAAACTTGAAGCACAATTATATATTTTAATAAGGAATTTTATAAGAAATACAAAAGTAGAAGAAGCAATTGATATGGAAGAAATGATAAGAAAACTTCAATCTAAAATGAATAATATTATAAAAACAGGAGATGTTGAAGTAAATAAAATTCTTCTTGATGGAAGAAGAGATTTGTCATATGTTTATCATCTTTTAGAACAAGAATTGAAAATTATTAAAGAAAATAAAGAAATAGATAATTTAAAAGTAATTTCTCTAGAAAATCAAGTTAAAGAACAAATAAATATATTTAGAAAAACAAATCCATTAAAAGCTCATAGCTTGTCAAATGATTTAAAAAGACTGATAGATAAATATTCATATGATAAAAATATTGAAGAATATCTTGAAGGAATTATGAAATTTGCGAAAATAATGATGGAACAAAATAAATTATCTCTCGAATCAGGAATTGAAGATGAGAGAATTTTAGCTTTTTATAATGTCATATCTGATGACAAGTTTAAAATGAAAAATCAAAATTCAGAAATTTTAAAAGAAATTACAATGGAAATTATTAATATAATAAAAAAGGATTATACTCCTCAATGATATAATAATTTAAAATTGAGAGATATAATAAATTCAAATATTAAAAGGATGTTACACACTAAATACAATTATCCACCAGAAAATGCTCGTGAAGTATCAAAAATTATGATTGATGAAATAAATAAAGTTGTTAAGATCAATCCAGAATATTTTATAAATAAAAAGGAATATTATGAATAATAATAAAATAACTATAAAAGATTTAGAAAATAAATTGTGAAAAACTGCTGACACATTAAGAGGTAATCTTTCGGCAGAAGATTATATGCATGTTGTTTTAGGAATATTAACATTAAAATTTATTAATGATAAAAATGAAATTGCAATTCAAAAATTAATAAATGAAGGATTAACTTTAGATTACATTGATAAAAGTGATTTGAGAGCTAAAGATGCTTTTGTTGTTCCTAAGGAATCTAAATGATCAAATATTTTAAAAAAAGTAGGGACAAATGAAATAGGTTATGCATTAGATGAAGCTATATTTAAATTAGGTGAAGCAAATCCTGAATTAAAAGGAATTTTTAGTGCTTCATATAATGATTCAGTTATTGATAAAACACGATTGGGAGAGGTAGTAAAAATTTTTCAATCAGATAATTTAGGTGAACATGGAGAAGATATATTAGGAAGAATTTATGAATACTTCTTGGGTAATTTTTTCTTAAAAAGAGGACAAAAAGGCGGAGAATTTTATACTCCAAGATCTATTGTTAGATTAATAACACTATTTATAGAACCAATAAAAGGGAAAATATATGATCCATGTTGTGGAACTGCAGGAATGCTAGTTCAAGCTAAACAATTTATTGATGAGAAAAAAATTAATGCCAATAATATCACTGTTTATGGCCAAGAATTTAATAATACAACTTGAAAATTAGCTAAACTAAATCTTTTGTTAAATGGATTAAATATTTTTAATATCAATGAGTTAGGAGAAGAAATAGGTGCTTTAGGAGAAATGGCCGCTGATACATTCACTAATGATCAACATAAAGGAGAAGTATTTGATTTTATAATGGCAAATCCTCCTTTTAATCAAAAAGTTTGATGAAATAATATTTTAGAAGGGGATCCTAGATGAAAATATGGAACCCCTCCAAAATCAAATGCTAACTTTGCTTGATTACAACACATTTTATATAAATTATCTACTAATGGAAAAGCTGGAGTTGTTTTAGCAAATGGATCTTTAACTTCAACAACTAATGGTGAAGATAAAATTAGAGAACAAATGATAAGAGCGGATAAAATATCATGTATTGTTACTTTACCAGATAAATTATTCTTTACTACAGGCATTTCAGCTTCTATTTGATTTTTTGATAATAATAAACATAATAAAGATAAAGTTTTAATGATAGATACTTCTGAATTAGGTCAACTTGTTGAAGGAAGTAAAAAAAATAAAGAATTAAAATTAGAGGATTTAAATAAATTAGTAGATATTTATAAGAAATTTAATAATAAAGAAGATATTGATATTCCTGGAATAGCAAAATCAGTAGGTATAAAAGAATTAGAAGAAAATAATTTTTTGCTATCTCCAGGCAGATATATATCAATAAATGAGCAAGACAAAAAAGATCCTGAAGAAATTAAAAGAGAATTGAATATAGCTATTAATGAATTATTAAAATTAATGGATGAATCTAAAGATTTAGAACTTGAAGTTAAAGAAGCGATTAAAAAAATAAATAATGATTAGATAAAATATGAAAAAAATTATTTATTATGTTACAAATAATGAAAAATCAAAAGCTTAATCTTATTTTGAGGATGAGTTTAAAAATTCTTGTTTATTTTTAAAAGATAAAAAATTTTATTTTTATTCTAAAGTAAATCAAATCACTAAAGAAATACATGTAGCATTTAGATGTGTTGATTTTAATGAAGAATTAATAAACTTATTGATAGAAATTTTGAATTATTCTCATAGTCAAGCAAAGGAAATTTCAGATGAACCAATAGAAAAATTTAGATCTAAATCAATATATTCTGAAATATATACAACAGTAAATAAATATTCATATTTAGATTATGAACAGAATAGTAATGAGACAATATTTAAATTTATTGCAGAATTATTCTATAAATATTTAATGGGTCATTATTTGAAAAATGGAAATAAAAGATTAAGTTTAATGTTTTTAATTAATTTGTCATGATTTTTTGGTTATTATTTAAAATTTACTAAAAGCCCATGCAATTATGATAAATATAAATCTCAATTAGAAAAATGAGTAGAAAAATTTCAATATAAAATTACCAATTTCAATACCAATATTTTCCTTGTATCATAATTTTATCATTTATCAAAGTTTAAATATTG
>CASDWL010000044.1 GCA_949284615.1 uncultured Mycoplasma sp. | reverse complement strand
TGTTGTACCTATAGATAAAAAAGTTTGAAAAGAGGAGCAAAACAAATCATTTAATAATTTAACTAAAAAATTAAAATTAAAAGGTTACCGTGCTGGTAAAGTGCCGCTAGAATTAGCTAAAAAAATGATATCACCTAACCAAATATGAGAAGATGCTATATCTAAATTGTTAAATGTTGCTGTTAAAGATGCCGCTAAAAATATAGATGAAAAAAAAGATATTATTTTAGATTCTCCAACATATAGTGTTGATAAAGTTTCTAATGATGAATTGGAAATCAATTTTATATATCCTATTTATCCTGATATAAAAATTAAAAATTGAGAAAAAATTAAAATTACTTTTAAAAATCCTTCTGACAATGAAATAAATGAATCAGTTAAAAATCAAATTAATGATTTATTATCTAGAGGAACAATAATGATTCCTAAAGAAGATAAGAATGCTAAAGTGGAAAGAGGAGATTCAATTATATTTGACTTTAAAGGTTTCATAGATGGTGAAGCATTTGAAGGTGGAGAAGCAGAAAAGTATGAATTAAAAATAGGATCTAATGCTTTTATTCCAGGTTTTGAAGATAAACTTATAGGAAAACCTATAAATTGAGAAGGATCAATTGATGTTAAATTTCCAAAAGATTATTATAAGGAAGATTTTAGAAATAAAGACGCTAAATTCGAAATAAAAATTCATGAAATTAAAACACATCAAAAACAAGAAATGAATGAAGAATTTATTTCATCATTAAATATTAAAGATGTAAAAAATGAAAAAGAATTAAATAAATATTTATTTGATTTATCTAAAAAAGAAATTATTGAAAAAAAGAGAATGGAATTTATGAATGATTTTCTAAATGAAGTAATTAAAGAAAATAAAATCCCTACTCCAAGAACAATTGTTCTAAAAGAATTGCAAGTGTTAACTAAAAAATTTGAAGAAAATTTAAAAAATCAAGGATTTAGCAAAAAAGAATATTTTGATGTAACAGGATATAATGATGAAAAAGTAAAATCAGAATTGTCAATAGAGGCAGAAAAATCAATAAAAAAATCATTTATTTACACAAGTTTATCTAAAGAATTAAAAATCAAACCAACAGATGATGATTTTGCAAGACAATATCAAAGAATTGCAAAATTGTATAATATTCAACCAGATGTTGCTGCTAAAATGATAAAAAAAGAGCAAATTGAAGCACCACTAATTAATGAGTTATTAATTGATAAAATAATAACAACTATAAATCCTGATATTCAATTTGAAAAAGAAAAAATAACTTTCAAATTACCAAAAGAAGAAAATAATAAAAACAAAACCCAAGAAACAGAAAGCAAGAAAGAAAAAAGTAATTAATTCTTATGGATGGACAAAGAAAAATTGCTATTGTAATTTCTTCTTTTTCTTCAATGTTAGAAAAAGATGTAAAAAAATATGATGATATTTATTTAACACCTCTTCAGTTGTTTATTGATGAAGAACAATGATTAGAAGGTTTTTATAACGAAGAAACTAAATATGAAATTGTAGAAAAATTTAAAAAGGCTGATGATTTCAAAACTTCTTTAGCTTCTATTATTACTATTGAAGAGCAAATGATTGAATTATCAAAAAAATATACAGATGTTCTTATATTGCCAATTAATTCATATTTATCTTCATCTCATAATACTATTTTGAATCTTTCAAAAAAATATTCCAATATAACAGTGCTTAACAACAAATTAGTTGGTAGAGCATTTTTAGATATTGCTTTGGAAGTGAAAAAGTTATATGAAAAAGAGCACTATACTATAGATGAAATTGTTGAATATATTAAATGATATGACAGTAGGTCAATAGGTTATATAATACCTTATGAATTAAAAACATTTATTAAATCAGGAAGATTAAAAGGAATTAAAAAAACAATTATGACTTCATTGAAGTTATCAACTATTGTTGAATTTGATTATGAATTATCATCTGTAGGAATTGTTAGTTCTAAGAAACTTGGAGCTCAAAAAGTTATTTCTAAATTAGAAAATTTTATTCATAAACAAAATATGAATCTAAATGATTTTGAAATTACTATTATATATGCATATGATAAATCAATTGCCAATATTTTTGAAGAAGCTATAAAGAAACATTTTAAAAGAAAAATTGATCATATTTATGAAGCTTCTCTAGCAACAATGTTCCATACAGGATGAGGAGCTGCTTTTTTAGGAATCAATCCTAAAATTAAAATTATTCCTAAAATTAAAAAATAGAAATCTTAACAATCATGAACAATAAAGCACAAGAAAACATAAATATATTAGAAGTTAAAAATGTTTATATGAAATATAAAAAGAAAGATAAACATTTTATATTATCAGATCTGAATTTTAATATAAAAAAGGTGATTTTCATGCTTTTATTGGAGAAAATGGGGCTGGTAAGTCTAGTATTATAAAAATTATTTCAGGTTTAAATAATGATTATCAAGGTGACATTTTCATTAATGGTTTAAATATTAAAAATAATATAAATGCTAGAAATGAATTTTTATATATTCCTGATAAAAATTATTTCCCTTCTTATTTAAGTGTTAAAGATTATTTATTTAATATAACTTCTTTAATAAGAAATGATCATGAAAAAATCAAGATAGAAATTAATGAATTATTAAAAAAATTTGAAATTGAAGAATTAATAGATAAAAATCCTAATAAACTCTCAGCAGGACAGGCAAAAAAGATTTTATTAATACAAGCTATTTTAACTAAAGTTAATTTCTTAATCTTAGATGAACCTACAGTTTTCTTAGATGTTTCTACAAGAATGATTTTATACAAAGAATTATTAAAAATGAATAAAGAAAATAAGACAACTATTTTTATTTCTTCACATATTTTAGATGAGATTAAAAATTATATTAATTCAGTTACTTTTATTAAAAAGGGACAAATTAAATGAAGTGGAAAAATAGAAGGGAAGGATTTAATTAAAAAATATAAAAATATAATTCTTGGAGAAGATAATGAATAATTTATTGTCAAAAACTAAAAATGCAATTAATGAAAATTTAAAAAATCAATGATTTAAAAAAACTTTTATTTTTTGTTGAAATTTAATCAAACATAATATTTATATTTGATTCTTTTTTGTAATTACAATCGCAACACTAAGAATTATTATATAGAAAACTAAAAACACATCAGTAATGTGTTGATTTAGTTG
>CASDWL010000043.1 GCA_949284615.1 uncultured Mycoplasma sp. | reverse complement strand
TTTTTCGTTTTTTATATTTTACAAGGACGACCAGGGAGAAATCTCTGGTTTTTTATTTATCGGTATTCATTTTGGTAACTTTATATTTTCTAATTCTTTTTCAAATATAAATTGAAGTTTCGTATAATTTAATTGTCCTTTTTTTCGTTTTTTTATATTTTACAAGGACGGCCAGGGAGAAATCTCTGGTTTTTTATTTATCGGTATTCATTTTGGTAACTTTATAATTTAAATTTGCTTTATAAATTTTTAATTTATGATATAATTTTAAATTGACATTAGAGTTAAATATAACTTTCAAACAATATTGAAAGGTTTAATTAACTATGAATAATATTAATAATAAAAGTAACAGTGATGTGATTACTTTTGATCACTGTAATGAAATTAGTATTGGAGAATTAATTTATGAAATAGATAATTCTAACCAAATACATTTATACAAAATGGGTAGCAATAATAGAAAAGAAAAAAACATTTTAATTCAAATAAAAAAGGAAAATAAATAATATGATTTACATTTTTGGGAAAATAATTTCGATATCAAAAAAATCATTGATATTAGAATCAAATTATATAGGTTACTCAATTATAGTTGCAAATTCTCAGCAATATGAATTAAATAAATTTAAAAAAATATTTGTTTATGAATATCGATATGAAAATTCTAATAAAAAAATTATTTATGGATTTAGAGAATATAAAGAAAGATTATTCTTTGAGGATTTATTATCAATTCAAGGAATAGGACCTAAGATTTCGATGTCAATTTTAAGTTCTGGTTGAAAAAATGTTATGAATGATATAGCAAATGCAAATATAGAAGATATTTCAAAAATACCTTTTGTAGGAGAAAAAATTGCTCGAAAAATTATTTTTGATTTTCAAAGAAAATACAATTCATTGATTGAAGATAGAGAAGAAAATAAAGAAGAAAATAAAAATAAATTAGAAGTTTATAAAACTTTAAAATCACTTGGTTTTAATGAAAAACAAATTAATTTGGTATCTTCAAAGATAAAAAATGCTGATAATATTGATCAAATGATAGAAGAAGCAATTGAATTGATTTCACATGAACAACAAAATAATTCAAACATCATTAAGACCCAATAATTTTGAAACCTTTATAGGTCAATCTAAAATAATAAATACTATTAAAATTTGTATAAATTCAGCAAATAAACAAAATAAAATGCTTGATCATATAATTTTTTATGGCCCTCCAGGTAGAGGGAAAACAACATTAGCTAATATAATAGCTAATTTTTCTAATAGAAAAATTAATTATGTTCAAGGATCTTTAATTGAAAAAAAATCAGATATTTTATCTATATTTGCAGGAATAGAAGAAAATGATATTATATTCATTGATGAGATACATTCAATGAATAGCAATTTGGAAGAACTTATATATTCTGCAATGGAGGACAATTTTATTGATATTCAAATAGGTCCTGAAGGTGAAAAAAGAATTATAAGAATGAAAATAAAACCATTTACTTTAATTGCTGCAACAACTAATTTTTCTAAAATATCCCAGCCTATAAGAGATAGATTCGGATTAATTTTTAAATTATCAGCATATTCGGAAGAAGAATTGTCCCAAATTATAATCCAATCATCAAATAATTTAGGATATAAATTATCAAAAGAGCTAGCAATGTTTATTGCTTCTTTTTCTCAAGGGACACCTAGAATCGCTAATAGACTAATAAAAAGAGTTGTAGATTTTTCTAATTACTATAACAATGGCATTATTAGTATGGATACAATAAAAAAGACTTTAAAATCATTGTCCATATATAAAGAAGGATTGACAGATACTCACATTGAATATCTTAAAATCCTTTATGAAATTTTTGATCAAAAATCTATTTCTTTAAATGTTTTAGCTTCAATTTTAAATGAAAAGAAAAACATAATAACAAATGAAATAGAACCATTTTTATTGTCTAAAAAATTTATAAAAAAACTTCTAAAGGAAGAGCAATAACAAATTTAGCTATAAATTATTTACAAAATTTTAAAAGAGACAATTACTAATTTTCATTTTCCAATATTTTTTTAACTTCATTTTTATCAATGATTTTAACATTTAATGATAATGCTTTTTCTTTTTTGCTCCCCCCATTATCACCTAATAATAAGGCATATGTTTTTTTTGAAATAGTTGATGTTACTGTTCCTCCACTATTTTCAATTATTTTTGTTAATTCACTTCTAGATATATCAAAAACACCACTAATAACAAATGATTTTAAATTGAAAAAAGGATATTCTTGTTCATTTATAAATTCATTGCTAGGGTTAATATCGATAGAAATCAAGAAATTGAATAATTCTATATTTTCTCTCTTTTTTATAAATTCAAAAAATTCATTGATCATTATTGGTCCAATATCTTTTATTGATAATAATGTTTCTTCCTTGATATTGAATAATTCATCAAATTTAGATATTTTTTTTGCAATATTTTTTGCATTTCTGCTTCCTAATTGAGGTATTCCTAAAGCAAATATTAATTTATCTAATGAAACATTGTAAGAATTATCAATGCTATTTTTAAGATTTTCTCAAAATTTTTCTCCAAATCCTTTTTCGTTTATTATTTCTTGTTTGAATTTTTCTAAAGTAAAAATATCTTCAATTTTTTTTATGAAATTTAATTCATAAAATTTTCTAACAATATTAGGTCCCAATCCTTCTATATTCATTCCTTGCTTAGAAACGAAATGAATGATTTTTTTTATATTGATTTCTGAGCAATTTTCATTTGGGCAAATTTGATTATTGTGTGTTTTGGTATCAATTAAATCAGAATTACAAAAGGGGCATATATTTATTTTTGGATATATGCCTATAGAATTTTTTTTATTTAAAGAAACAACTTTGGGAATAATTTCTCCAGCTTTTTTTATAGTGATTTCATCATTTATATTTATCCCTAATTCCTCAACATAATTATAATTATGCAATGTTGCTGCTGATACATATGTTCCTTTTAATAAAACTTTTTTAAGTTTTGCATTATAAGTAACAATTCCTGTTCTTCCTATTGTGATAAAAACATCTTCTAAAATTGTTTGAGTTAATTCATCATCAAATTTATATGCAATCATAAATTTTGGAAATTTAGAAGTAAAACCTATTTCTCCATAATATTTAATTTCATTAAGTTTTATTACCATTCCATCAATCTCATACTTAAGATTATCTCTTTTATTGTTTTCAAAATCAATAATAAAATCATAAATTTCATTTTTGTTTTTTGATTCAATAATACAATAATCATTTGGTATAGTGAATCCGTTTTTTTGAAGAAAATTAATTATTTCATTTTGTGTGGATATGTTTATTTTTTCAGGTTCCACAATTTCATATATAAATGATGACAAATTTCTTTTTTTAACTATTGAATTATCTAATTGTCTCAAAGTTCCTGAAGCTAAATTTCTAGGGTTAGCATATTCAATATTTTCTTCTTTTATTATGTTAGAGAAATTTTCTTTGCTAATGTATATTTCTCCTCTAACAGTTAAAGAACCTTTAAAATCTATATTTGTTGGAATATCGTTAATAATATTTTTTATATTATTTGTAACATCTTCTCCAATGATTCCATCACCTCTTGTAACAGCTCTTAATAATTCACCATTTTCATATGTTATTGAAATTGATAATCCATCTATTTTAGGTTGAATTAAAAAACTAACATTAAAATCTTGTGTTACATTAAATATATCATTAATAAATTTATCAATTTCTTTAAATGAATATGCCTTATCTAAAGAAAACATTTTTTGATTATGAACAATTTTTTTGAATTTATTTTTAGTTGTTGCACCTATTTTTTTTGTTGGGGAATTTTCTAAAATTAAATTAGGATATTTTTTTTCTAATTCAACCAATTCTTTTAAATGAGTATCATAAACACGATCGCTCACTGATGGATTTTCATTATCAAAATATTCAATATTTCATTGATTAATTAGATCTACAAGTTCTTTAATTCTATTTTTTTTGTTGTTACTCATAACTATCTTTTATTTAAATAAAAATACATCTAGCTTCATTTCATCAATTTGGAAAATTAAAAATATTACTTGGATTATAATTAATTAAAAACATTAGTATTATAAATATAATAATAAATATTAGCGATAAGCAATCGAACCATGTAAATTTTCAAACTCTATATGATGTTCTTTTGCCATAAGGATTATATCCTCTAGTTTCCATAGCATTAGATAAATCATCTGCTTTTGCAAAAGATGAAACAAATAATGGGACAATTAGAACAATTAATGCTTTTGTTTTGGTTTTGAAAGAACCATTTTTAAAATCCACTCCTCTTGAAGCCTGAGATTTAAAAATTCTTGATGCTTCATCAACTAATGTAGGTACAAATCTAAAAGCAATTGATAAAATCATTGTAAAAATATGAATTGGTATTTTTACTCATTTTAAAGGATAGAAATAAAAATCCAAGGCTTTGGTTATTAAAATAGGTTGAGTTGACAATGTAAATAAAGTCATTGATAAAATTATTCCATATATTCTTATTACAATAGAACAAGTAGTAGCCAAAATAACATAGTTAAATCTAGGGGAATTTACATTAGGCCAAATAAGCTTCAATCATTCTGTTGTTTTCCATTCGGCTGAGCCTGAATCTTTTAAAAATTGCATTGCAGCATCTGTTTCTAAAATGAACATATTAATAATTAACATAAAAAATCCAATTATAATTGGCATTATTAGCATTCTTAATAAAAATAATGGTTTTCTAGTTGATATAATGAAAGCAAAAAATAAAGGTATTAATATTATTCCTTGAATAATAAAATTGTTTGCAAGAAAAAATAAAACAATAAATAAAATATTTGCAAATAATTTTATCCTTGCATCCATTCTATGGATTATAGTATTACCTGGCAAATATCTACCTAATGCTACTTTCATTATTTTTTATTTCCTCTTCTTATTTCATTTATTTTTTCTATTAGTTGATCAATATTTGTATAGTAAGGAATATCCATTTTATATCTTTCATTTATTCTGTTAATTAAATTCACAAGTTTGGGAATAGACATTTTATTTTCTCTTAATAATTTCTCATCTGACAATATACTTAATGTATCACTATCTTTAATGATTTTTCCTTTACGAAGAAAAATTGTTCTCTTAGTGTGTTCTAATACATGATCTAGATCATGAGTTACTATTATTATTGTAGTTCCTTCTTGAGAAAGTTTATCAAATAATTTTAATATTTCATGACATCCTTCAGGATCTAATCCTGCAGTAGGTTCATCAAAAATTAAAATATTTGGTCTCATTGATAATATTCCAGCAATAGCGACTCTTCTCTTTTGACCACCTGATAATTCAAAGGGATTTTTATCTAAGAATGATTCATCTAACCCAACTTTAACTATTGCTTCTCTTGCTATTTTTAATGCTTCATTTTTAGGAATTCCCATATTGATAGGTCCAAAAATAATATCTTTTTCAACTGTTTCTTCAAACAATTGATATTCAGAAAATTGAAAAACTATACCTACCATTTTTCTAATTTCATTAATATTTTTTATTCTTTTTCAAGATTTTTTAATTATTTTTGTTTTATTAATTTCATAATCGATTTTTGTTTTTTTGTTTTTTTTAGTTATAGAATAATCAAATTCTACAAATCCTTTAGTTGGGATTAGTAACCCATTTAAATGTTCTATTAAAGTTGTTTTTCCAGAACCTGTTGGTCCAATAATTCCTATATATTCATTATCACCAATGGAAAAATTAATATTTGAAATGGCATCAAATTTTTCAACAATATTGGATTGGAAAGTATGAGTTACATCAACCATTTTTATTTTCATATTTTCTCCAATAACTCATCAATATCATATGTAGGTTTAATTCCTTTTATTTTAGAAGAAATTTTGTATATAAATGGTGAATCTATCTTAGATTCTTCGATGATTTTTTTATTATTTAATATTTTTTTAGATTCATCAAATGCAATAATTTTTCCTTTCGAAAAAACAACACAATAATCAGCCATGATAGCTTCATCCATATCATGTGTAATAGATATCAAAGTTTTTTCACGAGTTTTTTGAATATCTTTAATAATTTTTAAAACATCTTCTTTACCCTTAGGATCAAGCATTGATGTAGCTTCATCAAAGATAATAATTTCTGGATTTAAAGCTAAAACAGATGCAATAGCAACTCTTTGTTTTTGACCTCCACTAAGAGAACTTGGTTCTCTATCTAAAAAATTTTCCATATTTACTTTCATAGATAAAGCTTGAATTATTTCTTTCATTTTATTTCTATCGATGTTTGAATTTTCTAATCCAAAAGCTAAATCATCTTCAACAGTAGAACCTATAAACTGATTATCAGGGTTTTGGAAAATAATTCCTATTTTTTTTCTTATATCCCTTAATGAATTTTTTTTAATCATTATTCCATCTATATAAATTTCACCTTCTGTTGGTTTATATAAACCAGATATTAACTTAGAAAAAGTGGACTTTCCCGAACCATTATGACCCAAAATAGCCACATAAGAACCCTTAGGGATTTCAATAGAAACATTATCTAAAGCATATTGATTAGCACCTTGATATTTAAATTTTAAATTTCTCACTTTTATCATAATATTTTTTCTTAAAAATATTATATATTATGTACTTAATATTTTTTAAATTTTAAAAGCAAATGGTAAAAAGAATTATAATTTTGACAAATTTTTAAAATTTAATATTATTTTCAGAAATTTAATTTTTTTCTTTATGAATATTGAATTTTTATAACAAATAAATATAAAATAAGATAAAATAAATAATTAGTTATAAAGTTCAAAATACAATAATGGCACTTAAATGAATTCAACTATGTGTGTCCAAATAATGCTGGATGAGTTGTTAGAAGTTTAAGGAAGTAAAAACACATTTTATAAAAATATTTAATTAATTTTCATTTACATGAAAATTAATTAATTTGTAATAAATATAACAAGGAGAATAAGTTCATGTCTAATACAGAAGAAATAAAAGTAGAAAAAAATGAAAAAGAAGTTATATCAATAAATAAATTGCTAGAAGCAGGAGTTTATTTTGGTCATAAAAAAGATAAATGAAATCCCAAAATGAAACCATTTATTCATGGAATAAAAAATGGGACTCATATTATTAATGTATCTAAGACACATAAAGCTTTAGAATTAGCATTTAAATTGATTTCTAAAGCAGCTGAAAAAGGATCGACATTTATTTTTGTAGGCACAAAAAAACAAGCAAGAGATGTTATCAAAGAACAAGCAATAAGAACTAATAGTGCTTATGTTAATGAAAGATGATTGGGTGGAACTTTAACAAATTCTAAAACTATTTTTTCTCGTTTAAGAGTTATGGAAGATTTAGAGGAATTAGAAAAAAGAAACTTTGAAGGATACACTAAAAAAGAAGGAATTCTAATGAAAAAAGAATTAGAAAAACTTCACAAAAATTTAAATGGTATTAAACCTTTACAAAGAACACCTCAATTTATGATTGTTGCAGATCCTAATGAAGATTTAATTGCAATTAAAGAGGCTAAGAAAAAAAATGTAAAAGTAATAGGTATTATTGATACTAATACAGATCCTGAATTGGTTGATTTAGGTATTCCTGCAAATGATGATTCTGTAAAATCATTAAATCTTATTATTACTATTTTAGGAGATGCAATTGTTTATGGCAAAGGCGGACAAACTAAATATGCTTATCAACCTGATGAATTAATTGTATTGCCTCAGGAAGAATATAAATCAAATTCTAATAATAGAGTTAATTCAAATAACACAGATCAAAATAATCAAAAAAGAATTTACGTGAAAAAAACAAATGATAGACAAGATAAAGAAGAAAAAGAAGTAAAAAAAGAAGGAAAGGAAGAATAAGATTATATGGGAGACTTAATTAAAAAATTAAGAGAATTAACTGGAGCAGGTTTTGTTGATTGTAAAAAAGCACTAGAAGCATCAAATAATGATATGGATGCTGCTATTCAATGATTACAAAAAAATGGAGCAGCTAAAGCTATTAAAAAACAAAGCAATGTAGCAGCAGAAGGTATTGTAGCAGTGGCTAAAGATGATAAAAAAGCTATCATTTATGAAGTTAATTGTCAAACAGATTTTGTTGCTATGAATGATGATTTTAAAAAATTAGTAGCACATATTGGAACAATATTACTTTCAAATAATTTTTCAAATGATAATTTCTTAAATTGCAAGGATCCAATTACAAGTAAAACCATAGAAGAATTAACAGTAGAAGCAACAGCTAAAATTGGTGAAAAAATAACTTTAAGAAGATTAAATGTTATCGAGAGAAAAGATAATATATCATTTGGAGCATATGCTCATTTTGATGGGAAAAAAGCAGCATTATTTGTTGCAGAAGGTGCATCAGATGATAAATTAAAAGGTATTGCAATGCATATAGTTGCAATGAATCCTGAATATATAAATGAAGCTCAAGTTCCAGCAAATATTATTAAAGAATTAAAAGAAAAATTTGCTAATTCACCTGCTTTAATGGGAAAACCAGATAAAATTAAGGAATCAATTCTTAGTGGAATGTTAAGAAAAGAACTATCAAATAATGTTTTAATTGAACAAGAATATGTTGTTGAATCAGGAAAAACAGTTGCTCAATATCTAAAAGAAAATAATGCAAAAGAAATTGAAATGATTAGATATGAAATAGGAGAAGGTATTGAAAAAATAGAAGTGGATTTTGCATCTGAAGTAGCAGCTCAAATGAAAAAATAATTATTATGCTTGATATTAAATTACTACAGAAAAACATTGAATATGTTATAGAAAAATTAAATTCAAGGAATGTTAATAAAGATTTATTAAATCAATTATCAAAAAATATTAATGAAAGAAATAATTTAATTCAACAATTAAATAAAAAACAAGAAGAAAGAAATCAAATTTCTTCTTTAATTTCAAAACAAAGAGATTCTAAAATTATAAATAAAGCTGCTTCAATTAAACAAGAAGTAAAAAAACTAGAAGATGAAGTTGAAAAATATCAAAAAGAACTTAATGAATTACTTTTATTTATTCCTAATATTCCATTAGATATTGTTCCTATAGGACAAGATGAAAATGATAATGTAGAAGTTTCATGTTATGAAAACCTAGGAAGAGGTCTTGTAGAAAATGTAAAACCTCATTATGAAATTGGTATAGAAAAAAATATTTTAGATTTTAATCGTGCTGTTAAAATGAGTGGATCTAGATTTGTAATTTTTAAAAATCAAGGAGCTCAATTAGTTAGAGCTTTAGAAAATTTTATGTTAGATACTCATAAAAAAAATGGTTATGATGAAATATTGCCACCTTTAATTGTAAATTCTCAAATTATGACAGGAACAGGTCAATTACCTAAATTTAAAGATGATTTATTTAAAATTGAAAATGAAGATTTGTGATTAATACCAACAGCTGAAGTGCCAATCACAAATTACTATCATGATGAAATAATTGATTTATCAAAACCTAAGAAAATGACAAGTTATACTTTATGTTTCCGTTCAGAAGCTGGAAGTAGTGGTAAAGACACTAAAGGGTTAATAAGATCAAGACAATTTAATAAAGTTGAAATTGTGAAAATTGTTTCAAAAGAAGATGCTATGAAAGAATTTGAATCATGTATTCAAGATGCTGAAAACATTTTAATTTTATTGAAATTGCCATATAGAAAAATCAGATTATGTACAGGAGATTTAGGTTTTAGTTCTGCAATTACATACGATTTAGAAGTGTGATTACCTTCTGAAAAAAGGTTTAGAGAAATATCATCTATTTCATATTTTGAAACATTTCAATCTAGAAGAGCTAAAATTAGATATAGAGATCAGAATGATAAAATTCAATATGCTCATACTATAAATGGTAGTGGATTAGCAATTGATCGAACTATAGCTGCAATTTTAGAACAATACCAAAATACAGATGGGACAATAGATATTCCTGAAGTATTAGTTCCATATATGGGAAATATCACAAAAATTTAAGTTTTTAGATATCTTAATTGATAA